>CAVBJB010000024.1:0-13212 GCA_963595625.1 Lachnospiraceae bacterium
GTAAAGACAACATCCGTGCAGATATTAAGGTTGCGTTTTTTGTACGCGTAAATAAATCGGTAGAGGATGTTATAAACGTAGCGCAAAATTTAGGATGTGAAAGAGCCAGCGAACCAGAAACTTTAAAAAGTATTTTCGAAGCTAAGTTCTCAGAAGCTTTAAAAACAGTGGGTAAAAAATTCGATTTTATTGAGCTTTACGAGGCTCGTAGAGAATTTAGAGACGAGATTTTAAATATTATTGGCACAGATTTAAATGGCTATATTCTAGATGACTGTGCTATTGATTATTTAGAGCAAACAGAACTAAAATTCTTAAGTTCGGATAATATTTTAGATTCTGAAGGGATCAAGAAAATTACAGAATTAACCGCTGAGCAAAACATGAAAGCCAATTTAATTCGTAGAGAAGAAGAAAAGGTTATTAAAAAACAAAACGTTGAAGCTCGCGAAGCAATTTTAGAATTAGAGCGACAGTTAGCAGAAAATGAAGAAAAACAACGTCGTGAAATCGATAACATAAAAGCAAGAGAGGAAGCAGAAATTGCTAAAGTTAGGGAAGAGGAGCGCTTAAAGGCAGAAACGGTGCGTATAGCTACTGAGGAGCAATTGGCCATTCAAGAAGAAAACAAACGCCGACAAATTATCATTGCAGAGAAAAATAAAGAACGTACAGATGCTATTGAGACTGAGCGTGTAGAAAAAGATCGCGCGTTAGAAGCTACAGAAAGAGAGCGTATTGTTACACTTGCCCAAATAGAAAAAGACCGCTCGGTAGAGAGTGAGAAAAAGAACATTCAAAACGTAATTAAAGAGCGAATTCAGTTAGAAAAAGGAGTAGTAGAGGAGCAACAATCGGTTAAAGATATCCAAACGTTCCGCGAAGTAGAGCGTAACAAACAAGCCGGAGTTATTGCTGCATCTCAAGAAGCTGAAGAGCGTTTAATTGCTACAGTTAAAGCAGCAGAAGCGGCTAAAATTGCGGCTGAGCAAGAAGCTGAAAAGAAAATTATTGATGCGGATGCGCAAAAGAAAATTGCAGAACGCAAAGCTCAAGAATTGTTAATTGAGGCTGAAGCTAAAAAAGAAGCATCAGTTAAAGAAGCAGAAGCACGTAAAATTATTGCAGAAGCACAAGCTAAAGAAGAAGCTGCAATTGGACTTTCTGAGGCTGAAGTTATGGTTGCTAAAGCTCAGGCTCAAGAAAAGCAAGGTATAGTAGAAGCTACAATTATTGAAAGAAAAGCAGAAGCGGTTCGTAAAGATGGATTAGCTCAAGCGGAAGTTGTTAAGGAATTAGCTCTTGCAGAAGCTAAAGGTATCGAAGAAAGAGCAACTGCTATGAAACAATTAGATGGTGTTGGTAAAGAGCACGAGGAGTTTAAACTTCAATTACAAAAAGAGCGTGATATTGAGTTAGCGCAAATTAACATTCAAAAGGATGTTGCAATGGCTCAATCACAAGTTCTTTCTGAGGCTCTTAAAACAGCTAAAATTGATATTGTTGGAGGAGAAACAATGTTCTTTGAGAATATTGTTAAACAAGTTTCTAACGCTAAAGGTTTTGATCATTTAATAAATAACTCTAAACATGCCACTGATATTAAAAATGCTTTCATTGGTCCTGACGGTTCTGGGGATATTGCTGAAAAAATAAAAGAACTTTCAGATAAATACGGTATAACATCTAATGATATTAAAAACCTTACCGTAACAGCTGCCTTATTAAAATTACAAGCTGCTGCTTCTCAAAACGAAACCGACTCTGGGTTTATTTCTAATCTTTTAGGAATGGCAAAAAACCTTGGGGTTGCAGATAAAAAAATTCTTTAAACTTAATCCCAAATACTTATGAACCAAGATACAAATCACCACAAAACCGTTGATGTTCTTGATTCTGGGGCTTATGAAATTATTAGAAAGCGTCTTCTTATCCAAAAAGAAGAGCTTTCTAATAAATTACAACTTCTTAATCAAGCCCGTAAAGAGGTGTTTGATTCTAAAGCATTTGTTTTAAAAGCCAATCAGCGTATAACGACAGAAAATACATGCGTTGCCAGAGGACTTACCTCAATAGGTAATTACTGTATTTTAGGATACAACGTTCATTTTGGATTACGCACAGACATTTCTTTACAAGATGTTTTTAGTATTTATTTGTTCGAAACTGATCAATTTATTCCACAAAACCTGGATTTAATTTCCAATCCAGATTTTATAAGAGATTATCAAAATCTATACAAATACTATAAAAACTCTATATTTTCTAGGTTTGTAAAAACAGAAAATTACTTGTATATGATTTTCCAAACCACACAAAATGCAGCAGATATTAAAGCATTTAAGTGGTTAATTAAAAATGGAGAATTACATTACCAAGACGACCGCAGCGTACAAGAAGTTAAAGATCCAAATCCTTTTGATTTTGTTTGGAAAAAGACAACTCTTGAAGACAGACGTTTAGGTAAATTTCCGCATATTTCTATTCTTGATAAAGTTTTTATAGAAGCCATTCACGGTGATATTACCTTTAAAATTGAAGATAATACCGATACGGGTAAAGGAATTTATGCTGAAAAAGTTTCGAACCTGGATCAACAATTAGACGATGCTGAATATTTTTATGCAGATTTAGGCAACTTAATTGCCATTAAAATAAAACCCTATCAAGAGGATTTTAGAGCGTATATTTTTAATCAACGCACCAAGGAGGTTGTAAATATTCCAGCACTTTTAGAATCTGGGATTCTGTTACCAGATAACCAAGGAATTATTTTTCCGAACGGATATTATTTACAAAATGGTACCTCTAAAGTTTTTGACACGCAGTTTACAGATGTAAATTTTGTAAAGAAAATAGCATCGCCTAACGGGGAGGATTTTCTCTTCATTTTCAATCAAAAACAAACCAATACGTATATCCTATTTTCTTACAACATAATACAACAAGTGGTGGAGACGCCTATTTATTGTAATGGAGTTACGTTGTTTAAAGACGGAAGTATGGTTTATTTTAAAACAGATGAAAATGCTACGCGTCACCATCAAGTACAAATTTGGGAAACACCCTATGTAAAAGAGCTTAAAGAAAATCCAGAAAAACAAAACCACCCAATTTATAAGGTAGGCAATAAACAAATTGTACAAGCCATGGCAGAGGTTCATGAGGTGTTACAATTACTAAATAAAGAGGATAGCTATGGGGGATTGTATGAGGATATTTTAAAAAAATCTAACACTTTATTAGACAGTTATTTCTGGATACAAGATGAAGATTTAAAAAATTTAGGTGCTCCTTTAATTCAAATTAAAGAAGTTGCAAATACCGCAATAGACGAATTTGTAAAAGTACAAGAGCAACGTAAAACGGCTCAAGAAAAGCAAGATGAATTAGGTAAGGAGATTGAAAGTTTACAATTTCAAGTAAACACTTTACAATCCTCAAATCTTAACCAATATGTATCGCTTTTATCTCAAACGCGTGGGCTTCAAGGTAAACTTTTAGAAGCTAAAAATATACGCTACATAGTAGTCGAGGTAATCGATGGTTATACAGATGAGGTTCAATCCATCAAACAAAAAGTATCACAAGCAACTGTTGCGTTTTTAGTAAAAGATGACGCCTTAGATGTTTACGTAAATCAGATTGAGGAAGTAAAAAATCAGGTTGAAGCGGTAGTAAAAACAATAGATGCTAAACAGGTAGAAAATATCAGCAACCAAATCTCTAACGATTTAGAATTATTAATAGATATTTTAAATAGTTTAAAGATTGAAGATCCTACACAAACCACAAAAATTGTGGAACGTATAGCTGTATTATTTTCTACAATAAACCAAATACGTGCGCACCTCATAAAAAAAGTTTCGCAGATAAGAAGTCAAGAAGCCGTTTCTGAGTTTCATGCGCAAATAACACTTTTAGAACAAGCAGTTGTAAACTATCTAGAATTATCAACAACTGTTGAAAAGTCTGACGAGTATTACACAAAAATTATCGTTCAGTTAGAAGAACTCGAAAGTAAATTTAGTGATATCGATGATTTTGCTTTAAAAATTGCAGACAAACGCGACGAGATTATCAAAGCATTTAATGCCAAGCGCGAGCAAATTTTAGAGCAACTGACTAAAAAGGCAACAACGTTAGAACAAATTGCACTACGTGTTCTTAAAAATATTGAAAACAAAGCCCAAACGTTTACCACACGTCAGGAAATCTTAAGCTTTTTTGCTTCGGATTTAATGATCGATAAAGTACGCCAAACCAGTAAAGATTTAAAAGATTTACAAGACATTTCTAAAGCAGAAAATCTAGAAAACCTTTTAAAGAAAGCGCAGGAAGACGCTTTACGTGTGCTACGAGATAAGGTAGATTTGTATGCCGATGGTAATCAGATTATAAAACTAGGGGGGCATAAATTTACGGTTAACAAACAAGCATTAAGTTTAACCTTGGTGCGTAAAAACAATGTTTTTTATTACCATTTAACCGGAACAAGTTTTTACCAAGAAGTAAAAGAGGCTAGATTTTTAGATTATCAAATGGTTTGGGAACAAACCTTTAATTCAGAAAACAAAGAAGTTTACAGATCCGAATTTTTAGCCTATCAAACGTTTTTAGCTTTTAAAGAAAATCCAGATTTAAATGCCGAAACTTTTATAAATCAGGTTTTAGAAAAAGAATACACCTCGGGTTACGTAAAAGGCGTGCATAATGAGGATGCTTTGCAAATTTTTAATCAAGTACTACAAAGCTACCAATCTTTAGGGTTTTTAACGTATACGCCTAAACAAAGAGCCACAGCGCAACTTTTCTGGAATTGCATTTCTACAGAAGTTCAAGAACATTTTAAAGCGCATATTTCTGCGTCAGCTAAAATGGCTAAGAGTTTTAAACTAGCAAAAGGCAAACAAGCGGTGATTGATAAATTGCACGAGGCTATAAAATCTAACCCAAATTTACAGCTTATAGAACTTAACCAAGCTTTACAAAGTGCTCAATTTATTTATGATACGTTTGCTAAATATAATGGTTTTATTGTGCAACAAAGTGCACTAGATCGTAAGGATCAGTTTCTGAATTTTTTAAAAGACAATCATGCTTTAACTGACTTTAATTCGGATATAGAATCCAATCAATTTACCTTACAAGATAAGTATTTGTTAGCGTTACAATGGGTAGAAAGTTATTTAGAACATGAGCATTTAGAACTTAGTATCGCGCCAGAAATTGCGATTCAATTGGTTTTTCCTAAACAATACGAGCAGAGTATTTCAGGATCTAATACAATCAAAATTCAAGGACTAAAAGGATCTCATCCTGTTATTGTTGACGATAGATATCAAATAAGCTATCATCAATTTATCGAGAAACTTGAAATTTATGAAAGAGAAGTTCTTCCGGTATTTTTAAACTTTCAGTCACTGAAAGCGGAGTTGTTAAAAAATAAGGAAAAAACGTTAAAATTCAAAGAATTTACGCCAAAAGTACTAACTTCATTTGTAAGAAATAAACTAATCAATCAAGTTTACTTTAAACTTATTGGTAACAATTTAGCCAAGCAGTTGGGCGCAGCCGGTCAAGATAAACGTACAGCACGTATGGGAATGTTGTTGCTTTTATCTCCGCCAGGGTACGGAAAAACCACTTTAATGGAATATATAGCGCAAACCATGGGCTTACATTTTGTTAAAATTAACGGGCCAACGTTAGGGCATTCTATAACAGGAATAGATCCGGTTGAGGCTAAAACCTCTGGCGAGCGCGAGGAGCTTAAAAAAGTAAACCTAGCCTTAGAGATGGCTGATAATGTTATGTTGTATCTAGACGATATACAACATCTAAATCCAGAGTTTTTACAAAAGTTTATATCTCTTGCCGATGGACAGCGTAAAATAGACGGAATTTTTGACGATCAAAGTAAAACCTACGATTTACGAGGCAAACGTTTTTGCATTGTTATGTCTGGAAATCCGTACACAGAAACGGGAGATAAATTTCAAATTCCGGATATGTTAGCCAACCGAGCGGATGTATATAATTTGGGCGATGTAATAGGGGATACCCAAGAGCTTTTTAATTTAAGTTTAATAGAAAATGCCGCAGGGGATAACCCGTATCTAGAAAAAATTGCAAGTAAATCTTTACAAGATTTTTATGCTTTACTCAATTACGATTCTAATAATTTAGAACATTTACCTAGCCTAGAAGGAAATTATACCACTCAAGAGATTGAACAATTTTTAGCTGTTTTAAAACACGTTAAACAAGTACAAAATCTAGTGATTGAGGTGAACAAAAACTATATAAAGAGTGCGGCTATGCAAGACCAATACCGTACAGAACCTGCTTTTAAATTACAAGGTTCTTACCGTAACATGAGTAAATTGGTTGCGCAAATTGTACCTATAATGAACACCGATGAGGTAAACCAAGTGTTACTGTCGCATTACGAGAGTGAGGCGCAAACATTAACCACCAATGCCGAGGCAAACCTTTTAAAATTAAAAGAACTTGCCGGTTTACAAACACCAATTGAGGCGGAACGTTGGCAAAACATCAAGCAAATTTTTACAAAAAATAACAAACACGCAGGCTTGGACACTAACAACAAAATGATTGCCCAATTGCTCGAGTTTAACGAAAATTTACAAGGAATTATACACGCCATTCAAAATATAAAGTAATACACGCTTTTGGGGGAAAACGTGAGGATTAAAAGGTTTAAGACATTTGTTCTTAAACCTTTTTTGATTTTGGGCGTTGCGCGCCTTTTAATGGGCGCGCCGCGCTTTTCGCTATATCTTTTGCAAAAGGATTCGTTCCTCATCGCTTTACAAAAGGATGCCGCTACAATCGCTAACGCAAGGTTGTGATTGGTACTTCTAACAATTTTTTAAAATATACATATTACTATTTATTTGCATTGATTAATAAGGGTACGTAATATGCCAATGTTTGGAGTTGCGTTAGCGATGGGAGCATTTGTTTGAGCTCCTTTTTGTGTAATGTAATGGAGCAAAAAGAGCGAGTGCGGACAGCGCGACCCGCCTGTTTTTTTGTATTTTATATGGTGGTGGTTATTTTAATATTTGACATTTGTGGCGTGTAACGCCCATAAAAAAAAACAGAGCCACTATAGGGTGACTCTGTTTTTATTGTAATTGAATTAATAACCTTTTGGGTATTATTGTTTTGGTGCAAATTCGTCTACGAAATCTTCGTTTTCTTCGTAATCTGCTACCATTTCTGTTGCGTAATCAACTTTTTCTCCTTTATTGAAACGTCTACCTAAGCTGTCAAATATTGAGTAAACTACCGGTACAATTACAAGGGTAAGGAATAGTGAAGATAATAAACCTCCGATGATTACGATGGCTAAACCACGGTTCATGTCGGCTCCGTCTCCTGTTGCAGTAGCAATTGGCACCATCCCTATTACCATGGCAATAGTTGTCATTAAGATTGGACGTAAACGGGCGTGGTTGGCTGCAATAAGTGCCTCGTACGTTGTAAATCCGTGTTCTTTACGATGGTTGGCAAAGTCTACTAACATGATGGCATTTTTAGCTACTAACCCGATCAACATGATGATACCTAAAATGGTGAAGATGTTAAGTGTTTGGTTAAAGATAGCTAAGAATAGTAAAGCTCCGATGAATGAAAGTGGAATAGAAAATAATACGATAAATGGTGTTGCAAAGTTGTCGTAAAGAGCAACCATTACAAGGTAAACTAAAATGATAGATGCTAATAAAGCAATACCTAATGTACCAAACCCTTCTTGTTGATTTTCCATGTTTCCTCCCCATTTAAAAGAAACTCCAGGTTTAACGTCTAGTTGTTTAAATTGCTCCTCCCATTCTGCAGCAAGTGTTCCGGCAGGTTTACCTACAACTTGTGCTTGTACAGAAACAGATGGTGATTTATCTCGACGTTCTAATAAAGTTGGTCCAGAACCAAAAGTTACGTCAGCAAATTGTTCTAATTTGATAACCTGTCCTTGAGAGTTCATGAATTTTAAGGCTTTTACGTTGTCGATATTACCTCTTCCAAATTCGTCGTAACGTATGTTTATTTCGTATTCGTCATCTCCCATACGGAATTTAGTGTCAGTGTTACCAGAGAAAGCGGTTTGCATTGTACCTCCAACTGTTGCTACATTTAAACCTAATGAGTTCATTTTATCACGGTCCACTTTAACGTTGATCTCTGGGTTTCCATCTTCTGATGTTAATTTAACCTCAGTTGCTCCAGATATGTTGCGTAATAAATTAGCGGCTCTATTGGCTGTTTCTAACGCGTCAGCTTGAGATGATGCAATAACGGTAAGATTAATTGGTGCTTGTTCTGCCCCCATAATACCCATTTGTACCGTTTTAACTTTTGCACCAACTAAAACGTTTTCCATTTCACGTTTTAATTTAGCAGAGTAAACTTTTGTAGATTCTAGTTTACGGTGTGCCTCTGAAACGAAAATGTGAATTTCTGATTTATATGCAGATCCCGAAGTACTCATCATACCATCTGAGGATTGACCAACAGTGGTAATCATTTTATCTATTTCGGGTTTGTTTTTTAAATAGCTTTCAGCTTTTTGAGTCATAAAGTTTGTGCTTTCAATAGAAGCGTCTTTATTCATCTCAATTTGTAAGTAAAATTCTCCTTTATCATTTCCAGGGAAGAAGTCAGATCCAATAAATCCGCCACCTACAAGACCAAAAGTTGATACAAGGAATAATACAACAACTAAACCTAAAGAAATTAATTTGTTAACTCTACTTGCTAAAGCCCATTTAAGGATTCCTGCAATCCAATGTGTAAATTTATCTAAGTAACGCTCAAATCCTAAAATGATGCGACCAAATAACGTTTTATTAGTTAAATGTTCCATTTTACCGAAACGAGAAAATAACCATGGCACAACTGTAAATGAAACAAGTAATGATAACATTGTTGCAATCATTACAGTAACACAGAACTGAGCTAAGATATCAGCAACAAGTCCCGATGCCATTGCGATAGGTAAGAATACAACTACAATTACTAATGTAATAGCTGTAACTGTAAATCCAATTTCAGCTGCACCGTCGTAAGCTGCACGTACTTTATTTTTACCCATTTCCATGTGACGGTGAATATTTTCAAGTACAACAATGGCGTCGTCTACTAAAATACCTACCACAAGGGATAAACCTAATAATGACATTAAGTTTAAGGTATAGCCCATTAATAAAAGTCCAATAAATGTTGCAATTAATGATAATGGGATAGCAACCATTGTAATAATTGCATTACGTAAACTGTGTAAGAAGAATAACATAATGAAACCTACTAACACAATAGCTAATACTAAATCGTGAATTACGTTATCTGCAGCATTTAATGTATAGTCTGTAGTATCAGAAGCGATAGTAATTTTTACGCCTTGTTCTGCGTAATCTTTTTCTATACCACTGATAATTTCATTAGTTTTTTCGTCGTAAACTGCAATAGTTTTTTTAACTAATTCAGATACTTCTACGGCATTTGCATCCGATTGTTTAAATACTTGTAATAAGATTGTATTAACTTGATCAATACGCGAAATTTTTTCAGCGTCTTTAATACCGTCCTGTACATCAGCAACATCAGCTAATCGAATACGAGTTCCTGTAGGAGTTGTAATTGGTAAATTACGTAACTCCTCTATTGTTTTGAATTTACCAGATAAACGAATGGTGGTACGGTTATCTCTAGTTTTAGTATTACCCGTTGGGAAATCTAAGTTTGCAGCAGCAATAGCTTGCTGAACTTGTACAATTGAAAGACCGTAACCTTCTAATTTTTCTGGATTAGCAGCCACTTGAATTTCTCTCTCTTCACCACCAATCATGTCAACCTTTGCTACACCATTAATACGAGCAAAAACCGGTTGAATTTTTTGGTCTAATAAATTGTAAAGTTCTTTCTCAGACAACTTAGAAGTTACCGAAAGGTTCATAATAGCTACGTCATCTAACGAGAATTTAGAAATCGAAGGTGTTTCTGCGTCGTCAGGTAAGTCGTTGATTACGGCGTTAATTTTACGTTGCGCATCTGTTAATAAGAAGTTTACATCTGCACCTGTATTAAGTGTAATTGAAACTACTGAAACGGACTCAAAAGATTTAGTTTCGATTTTCTTTACATTCTCAAGCGAGGAAACAGCATCTTCAATAATTTTAGATACACTACTTTCTACTTCAGATGGAGCAGCACCAGGATATACCGTTTGGATAGAAATTACGTTCATTTCCATCTTAGGGATTAACTCATATCCTAATTGTGAGTATGAAAATAAACCACCAAGCGTAAGTATAATAAAAAGTACTATAATTATACTTGGTCGTTTAATAGATATTTCTGTTATTTTCATCTTGTTGATTTAAGCTGAATTATTTAATAATTTGAATAGGAGCTTCATTAAGAAGGTTAATTTGACCAGAAGTAATTACAACGTCGCCTGGTTTTAAACCGTCTAAAATTTCGATGTAATCTCCAAAACTTCTACCAGAAGTCACTTTAGTTAAAATTGCTTTTCCGTTTTGAGCAACAAAAATTTCGTTTGTACTCACAGAACCAACAAAAGAGTTTCTTGGTGCTACTAAAATTGGAGTTTTAGAATCTTGAGCAAAAATAGCGTTAGCATACATACCCGCTTTTAATTTTTGTCCTGGGTTTTCTGTTACTTCAATTTCTACTGGGAAATTTAAACTTGCGTCTGCTTTAGGAGCAATGAACGTTACTTTACCCCAAAATTTATCAGAAGGGAAAACAGAGGTTTCAACATTAATTTTGTCTCCTAATTTTAAAGCCGCTACATTTTTCTCGTCGATAGTAACTTTTAATTTTAAAGTATTGATATTAACAATTTCAAACAATCCTTGACCTGGAGAAACAAAAGATCCTGGCTCCACTGTTTTAGAGTTGATATATCCTGGAATTGTAGCTTTAATTACAGCGTCCCCTGCAGTAATACGCGCATTAGCTAAATTATTTTTGGCGTTTTCTAATTGAAGTTTAGCCTGATCTAACTGTTGCTTTGTTACTCCACCTGTTTTAAAAGCATTCTCAAAACGTTGTGCATCTGCTAAAGCCGTATTATATGCAGCTTGAGCATTGTTAACACCAACATTGAATTTATCTGCTTTGATAACTGCAAGCGTTTGTCCTACACTTACACGGTCTCCTTCTTTTACATAAACTTTTTGAACTTGTCCAGAAGTTTCAGCAGACAATTTTAATTCTTGTATAGGAGCAAAAGTTCCATTTGCAACAACATCTGCATTAACAACTTGTTGCTTGATAGTATCCACACGAACTGCAACTCCCGCATTTTTTTCAGCCACAATTGCTGTATCAGCAGCGTTCTTAGCTTTGTTTTTATTTAATACGAACATTATCCCTGCTACTGCAGCAATGATAACAACACCTGTTATAATAATTTTTTTCATTATACTAAAATATAGATACTATTTACTTTTAATTTTTATACGATTCTAATTCTCCTTTAGCCTTTTTAAGTTGAACTTCGGCTAATTTATAATCTAACATAGCGTTAGTGTAATTGTTTTGAGCATCAGCATAAGAAGTCTCTGCGTCAAGCAAATCAGTTAAAGAGGCTAAACCGTTTTTATAATTGTTTTCAACATTACTTAATACATCTTTAGCTAAACCAACATTTTGTTTTTGAGTATTTAATGTAATTAAAGAATTGTTGATTTGCGTGATTGCATTTCTAACTTCTAAATCTAAAGCTAATTTTGTATCTTGATAATCTGCCTCGAATGTATCGATTTGATTTTGTGCTTGTCTAATTTTTGAACGATTAGAAAAGCCATTAAAAATTGGAATATTTAAATTAAGCCCAATAGCAGAATAGTCTGACCAAAAGGCACCAGGATAACCTTGAAACCAGGGGAATTTTTCTCCAATACCTAAATATCCATAATTAGCAGTAAGTGCTAAACTAGGTAATCCTTGTGCTTGAGTTGCTTTTTTATTAAGGATTAATAATTCGCGTTGTTTTTCTAATAAAAGGATTTCAGTACGAGTGTTTGAAGTAGCTTGATCGGCTGTTAAAGCGTCAGCACTTACATCAAAAGTTGTATCCTCAACCGTGATTTGCTCAGAAATATTCATACCAGTTAAATATTTTAAAGCATTTTCTTGTAAAGCTTTAGCGTTCTCTAATTGTTGTTTAGTACTAATTACATTGTTTAAAGAAACGTTAGTTCTGTCAAGATCAATTTTTTTTGCTAAACCATTATCGTATAAACTTTTGATTACATCTCTTACACGAGTTGTATTTTCGATTGTGCGATTTAAAGTTTCTATTTGAGATTTAGTTTTATAAACTTCAAAATAACTATTAGCAACTTTCTCAATAACTTGTTGATCTGTAAGTTCTTTGTTTATTTGATAGAACTCGCGTGTTGTTTTCGCAGCCTTTAAACCTGTAAATACAGCAAGATTAAAAATTTGTTGATTTAAAGAGATAGCTGCAGTTGATTGCCATGGCCTACCCATTTCAATAATTTGTGTTGTACCTCCAAAATTAAGAGCTGTTTTTTGCAAAATAGCATTATATGTTAGTGTACCTTGTGCATTAATTTGGGGTAATGCATTTGCACGAGCTTCCTGGATTAAATATTCAGAATTCTCTAACTGTAGGCTTGCTTTTTTAGCTTCTGCTTTATTTGTTAAAGCGTAATTAACCGCTTCAGATAAGGTTAATTGTTTTACTTGAGCTTTTAATAAAAAAGCTGAAAATAAAACTAAAGCTAAGGTTAGCTTATTCTTCATGTAAATTAAATTTTAATTTTAAATTCTCTAATAATTCTATTCCTTTACTGGTGCCAATTGCACGAATATGATACTCAATATATTCGTTTTGGTATTTTACGAAATTGCTACCGGTATTATGAAAATCCTCATTATCCATTATAAAACCCATAGCATTATGGTGAATTTTAACAATAAATTTTATATCTAAATCGTTACGGTAAAAACCTAAATCAATACCTCTTTCGATATTATTGTAAATGCAGGATTGAACTTTATTTTCCTGTTTGTTTTTTAATTTTAAATGAATCTCTGGATAATATTTTTTTAGTTGTTGTATACCCGCTTTTTTTTCGTCTGTAAAAAATTTGGCTAGCTTATCTTTTACTAATAGCAATTCTTCAATAG
>CAVBJB010000025.1:0-13134 GCA_963595625.1 Lachnospiraceae bacterium
AAAAAATAGTTAACAATGACCGATAGAAATAAAAAAATGTCCGAATAAAATATATTCGGACATTTTTTAAAGGTATAGATTAAACTATTTTTAAATTAACGTGTGATTAATGCTGGGAAAAATCCAATTACTAAATTTAGACCAATAGCAGCAATTGCAACAGCGTAATATACAAAAGGAATTTTTTCACCGTTGTACTCTTGAGTGTCAGCGTTAGGATTGTAGACAACTTTTATCAATTTAAAGTAATAACCTATTGCAATAATGGAATTTATGACTCCAAAAACTACTAAAACAGGAAAACCAGATTTTATAGCTTCTGTAAATACAAAGAACTTAGCAAAGAATCCAGCAAACATTGGAATACCAGCCATAGATAACAATCCGCCAGTAAGTACTATTGCTAAAATAGGACTACGTTTGTAGAACCCTTTAAAGTGTTGCATACTTTCGTCATCTTTATCTTTACTTACATAAAGTAAAACGGCAAAAACAGCAACACCTGCCGTGGCATACGCTATAGTATAGTAGAATAAAGTAGGAACGTATAAATTTTCGTTTAACAACGAAACCAGCATAAACCCTGCGTGAGAAATTCCAGAATAAGCTAACATACGTTTTACATTGTCTTGTTTTAATGCCATTATGTTACCAACCGTCATAGAAAGTATAGCAATTGTAATAATCATAATGTCATATACATCTCTCATGTTACCATTTAAAGCTCTATTCAATTTAATAAAGGTAGCAATAGCAATTACTTTGGCTAAAGTACTCATGGTTAAAGTAACAATAGCTGGAGAACCTTCATAAACATCTGGAGCCCAAAAATGAAAAGGTACTGCAGCAATTTTAAATAGCATTCCAACAGATATTAAGATAGCGCCAATATAAAACCAATCAACCGTTGATGCGGAATGAGAAGCTTCGTAGATAACATTCATATCAAAAGATCCAATAGCTCCGTATATTAAGGAAATACCAAAAAGAATAATTCCGGAAGCAAAAGATCCCATAATAAAATACTTCATCCCGGCTTCATTACTTTTTAAACTTAAAGGATTACTACCAGCTAGAATATATAAAGAGATCGATAAAACTTCTAACCCTAAAAAGAACATGGCTAAATTCCCGAAAGAAACCATGGCAATACCACCGGCTAGTAAGAATATTTTAATTGATATAAAATCTGCAATTTTATGTTGTTGTTGTTTGTAGTAGTCTGCAGAAAGTAGCACAATGAAAAGCGTTAGTAAAATAAATAAACACGAAAACCCTACGGTAAATTTATTTGTTACTAACATATTATTTAAGTAACTCTGATTAACATTAACCTGAAAATAGGTATAGATTAATGTTGATAATAATCCTACACTTACAAAAGGTATAATTATTTTTCGAAGATTAATTACCTCAAACAAGAGGCAAAAAATACCAAGTAAAGATATAGCTAATAAAGTGTACATTACTTAATAGAATTTATTTGATTAAAAATAATATTGATTGATGATGAAGCTAAATCTGAAATGTATTTAGGATACAGTCCAAAATAGATTAAAGCTCCAATAATAAGAATAAGTACAAGAGATTCAAATAAATTGACATCTGCAAAAGGTTTTTCGAAAGCAGAACCAAGCATCACTTTCTGAAACATTTTTAGCATATAATAAGCACCTAAAATAATACTTAAACCACCAAAAATTGCATAACAAATAGATACGGTAGACAAACCATAAAGTATTGTAAACTCACCCACAAAATTAAATGTACCTGGTAATCCCACAGAGGCAACCATTAATATCATAAATAAAGAGGTGAATTTTGGAGCCCAATTTCTGATACCTCCAAGTTCTGGGATTTGAATGGTTTTGTATCTGTTCTCAATAATATCAACAGCATAAAATAAACCAACAATAACAAAACCGTGCGCTACCATTTGTAATACAGCACCTAGCATACCATCAAAAGTACCAGAATAAATTCCCGCAGCAATTAAACCTACGTGAGCTAAAGATGAATAGGCCAAAAATGTTTTTAAATTAGTTTGCTTTAAAGCTAAAACAGAACCATAAATAACCCCAGCTATACATAAAAATATTACATAAGGAGCTAATTCTTGTGCCGCCTGAGGTGTAATTGGCATTTGCCAACGGATTACAGAATATAATCCCATTTTTAACATAATACCAGAAAGTAACATCGTACCAACTGTTGGGGATAAAGTATATGTTTGAGCCTGCCATGTATGGAAAGGGATTATAGGAATTTTAACTGCATAAGCAAAAAAGAAACCTAAAAACACCCATACTTGTTCATTATAAGTTAACTCTACAGCGTATAAATCTGTTAAATAAAAACTATTGGTTTTAGTATATAAAAAGATTAACGCCGCTAACATAAATAGCGAAGACGCAAATGTGTAAACAAAAAATTTCATTATTGTTTTACGTCTAAGCTTATTCTCGTTATTACCCCAAACCAATCCTATCAAGAAAATTGGTAGTAAAGATAATTCCCAAAATATGTAGTATAAAAATCCGTCTGATGCAAGAAAAGTTCCGCACATGGCACCCAACATAATTAACACTAAGGTATAAAAACCTTTAGCATTAGATATGGAAGATTTATAAGACGACAAAATTATAATTGGGGCTAAACCTGTAGTTAAAAACAACATTACCTTAGCAAGTCCGTCTAACTGTAAAGCAAATTGCACATTTGGATTAGAAAACCAATGATGTATTAAAGAGGTATTAACCGCAGGTGCAAGAAAAAATATAAACCATCCAAAAGCTAGTGCACTAAATCCTAATGCTACTTTAGATGCCCATTTATCTCCAACAGAATAAGTAGCAATTGCTCCTAAAAAATAGAGAAAAAGTAAAATTAAAATCATCATTTTTTAGTAGTGTTAACGTGTAAAGAATAAGTAATATAAAACTGCACAAAGCCCAAAAACAAAAGCAAAAAGATAAAATCCTATATTTCCGTTTTGTAATTTTTTACCTTGATTAGATAAGAGATTGGTAACATTTGTTAAACCAAAAATTAAGTTAGAAAGTCCTGGTTCAATATACTTTTTACCCAAACTACTAAAGGCTAAAATTGGATTTACAATAACAGCTTCATACAATTCATCTATTTTATACTTATCATAAACAAAAGAGGTAAAACCAATCATTTTATCATCAGTAACCGGAACTTGTTGCTTTTTAACAAACTTTACAAATGCAATAGCAATTCCAATTAAAGCACCCAAAACAGCGAATACCATTAACATATAGCTAGAATTGTCTAAATGGTGCGCTTCCACCTTTTTATATAAAATTGGTGATAAGTATGTATTAAGCCAACTATTTTCTCCAGGAAGAGAAATCAATCCACCAACTGCAGAAAGAATAGCAAGAACAACTAAAGGTAAAGTTATCAATGCTGGACTTTCATGTAAATGATCTTTTTGATCTTGAGTCCCTCTAAAAGATCCTAAAAAAGTTAAGAAGTAAAGTCTGAACATATAATAAGCGGTAAGGATTGAAGCTAAAGCAGCTACTGCCCATAACACTTGATTTTCATGAAATGCAGTTACCAAAATTTCGTCTTTAGAGAAGAAACCAGCAAATGGTGGTATTCCGCTAATTGCTAAAGTTGCAATTAAGAAAGTAAAATGTGTTACTTTCATATACCCTTTTAGACCACCCATTTTTCTTATATCTTGTTCCCCACCCATAGCATGGATTACAGAACCAGATCCTAAAAACAAACAAGCTTTAAAAAATGCATGCGTAATTACATGGAAAACAGCTACCTGATACGCACCTAAACCTAAGGCTAAAAACATTAAACCTAATTGTGATACGGTAGAGTAAGCCAACACCTTTTTAATATCGTTTTGTACAGTTGCAATACTAGCTGCAAATAAAGCAGTAATACCACCCATATAGGCAATAACAGTACTTACATTAGGAGCTAAATCATACAAAAAGTCTAATCTCGTAATCATAAAAATACCAGCCGTAACCATGGTCGCTGCGTGTATAAGAGCCGATACGGGAGTTGGACCAGCCATAGCGTCTGGCAACCATGTATATAAAGGAAGCTGAGCTGACTTTCCTGTTGCAGCAATAAAAAAAGATAAAGCAGCAATAGCTAACAAACCTATTTGTGCATAGGCTTTACCATCTAAAAAGCTTTGTTTTAATTCAATAAAGTCTAGAGTATCAAAAACATGAGCCATAATAAAGATTCCGATTAAAAAACCTAAATCTCCAATACGGTTCATAATAAAAGCTTTTTTAGCTGCGTTATTATAATCGTGATTTTTATACCAAAACCCAATTAATAAATACGAGCATAATCCAACGCCTTCCCAACCAATAAACATTACCAATAAATTTTTACCTAGTACTAAAACCATCATGAAAAACACAAAAAGGTTTAAATAGGCAAAATACTTATGTTTATTTTCGTCCTCATGCATATAGCTTACAGAGTACAAATGTATTAGCGTACCAATACCTGTAACAAATAAAAGCCATAACAAAGAAAGCTGATCCAGATAAAAATCCATTCCAATAGAAAGGTTTCCTAAAGATATCCAATGAAATAAGGATACAGTATGAGCAACACCATCATTTTTAATTTGGAAGAAGAAAAACACAGAAACCAAAAAGGAAATAAAAACCATAAAAGAGGCTAAATAACCAGAGGCGTCTGAGCTGGATTTTTTACCTAAAATTATATTGGATAGAAACCCTACAAAAGGGGCTAAAACTAAGAGTAAAGTTAAAGTTGTCTCCATTTGGGTTATCCTTTTAATTTTTTAAGTTCATTAATATCAATACTACCCACATTCCTAAATATGGATACTAAAATGGCTAAACCTACTGCAACCTCAGCTGCTGCAACCGCCATAGAGAAAAATACAAATACTTGTCCTGCTGCGTCTTGATGAAAAGTAGAAAATGCGACCAATGTTAAATTAACTGCATTTAGCATAATCTCTATAGACATAAACATGACAATAGCATTTTTTCTAAGCAATAAGCCAAACACCCCTATACAAAACAATAAAGATGCTAGGTATAAATACGTTTCTATACCAATTTGTTGTAATACAGATTCCATAAATTATTTGGCTTTAAATTGTTCTTTTTTAGAGATTAACACCGCACCAATCATTGCAACTAATAAAAGTATAGATACAAACTCAAAAGGGGCTAAGTAATCGTTCATTAAAACTTTACCTAAGGCTTTTATACTCTGAAAATCCTCTCCGCTATCGTAATAACTCTCAACTACAGGTTTAGTTCTTATTAAAGCAGAAATTAAGATTAATGTCAATAAGCATAAAGATGAAACAGCAGCTACAATACTCAACGTCTTTTTATGCGTTTCTATAGCCTGGTTCAAGTTCATAAGCATTATGGTAAACAACATTAAAATCATGATGGCTCCAGAGTATACTATTATATGTACAATTGCTAAAAACTGTGCATTTAATAATACATAGTGTCCTGCTAAAGAAAAGAAACAGATTACCAAATAAATGGCACTATGTATAGGATTTCTACTTAAAATGGTTAAAAAAGCAGTTCCTAGAGTAATGGCTGCAAGGGTATAAAATATAATTTCAACCATAATTAATTTAAATTTTGAGCTTTAGAATTTTTGATTGCCATTTCTAAAGGCATCACTAACTTGTCTTTTCCAAAAATAAAATCCTCTCTATTAGAAGCAGATTTTACAAATACTTTAGACTCTGTTAAGTAAATAGCATCTTTAGGGCAAGCCTCCTGACACAATCCGCAAAAAATGCAACGTAACATATTAATCTCATATATTTCGGCATATTTTTCTTCGCGATATAAATGTTCTTCTCCAGGTTTACGTTCTGCCGCTTTCATAGAAATAGCTTCTGCAGGGCAAGATAAAGCACATAAACCACAAGCCGTACAATTTTCTCTACCTTGTTCGTCGCGTTTTAGCATATGCTGCCCACGATAAACAGGACTAAAAGGTCTGGTTTGTTCAGGATATTTGATAGTCACTTTTTTCTTGAATAAGTGACGAAGAGTAATTAATAATCCTTTACCAATGGCAACTAAATACATACGTTCCCAAAAGTTCATTTGATTATTAACTACCTCTTTTTTTCTTCCGGATAATGAAACACCCTCTAACGACATAGTCTTTTTATTTTATTAATAATCTCACAACACCTGTGATTATAATATTTACAATTGCTAGCGGAATTAAAATTTTCCAACCTAAATGCATTAACTGGTCATATCTAAAGCGAGGGATTGTCCATCTCACCCACATATAAAAGAAAATAAAGAAGCAAATTTTAGCAAACAGAACAAAAATTCCTAAAACGTTTGCGGCGTTAACTCCTACATTCTCAGCCATCCATTGCATTCCTGGATAATTATAAGCTCCAAAATATAAAACCGCTAATATAGCAGAAGATATAAACATACTTGCATACTCAGCAAATAAATAAAATCCCATTTTCATGGAAGAATATTCCGTATGATAACCTCCAATAAGCTCCGCCTCACACTCTGCCAAATCAAAAGGAGTACGATTGGTTTCAGCGAAAGAACATACCAAGAAAATGATAAATCCAAGGGGATGATAAAACACATTCCAATTCATTCCTTGTTGGTTAGCGGCAATATCACTTAAGCTTAAAGTTCCTTCTACCATAATTAAAGCTACGATAGAGAGTCCCATGGCAACCTCGTAAGAAATCATTTGCGAAGCAGCACGCATGGCAGACATTAAGGAATATTTATTGTTAGATGCCCAACCACCAATCATGATACCATAAACTCCCACAG
This sequence comes from Lachnospiraceae bacterium, assembly GCA_963595625.1. GTDB lineage: Bacteria > Bacteroidota > Bacteroidia > Flavobacteriales > Flavobacteriaceae > Flavobacterium. Next base: position 6,843 of record CAVBJB010000025.1, read on the forward strand.
ATAATATACCAAATACATATAATAAGGCAACATCTATATCTGTAGCTTGTAGTATAACTTCTCGTCCTGCAATAATTAATTTATCTCCCCAGGGTAAAACGGCGCTTGTCATTAAAGCCATGGTCATAGATATCGCAGGGCCTAATACAAACAAAAATTTATTAGGCGTATTAGGCTGAAACTCTTCTTTAGAAAATAATTTTAAACCATCTGCCAAGGGTTGTAATATACCACCAGGTCCTGCACGGTTAGGCCCTACACGGTCTTGCAACCAAGCAGCAATTTTACGTTCGGCTAAAGTAGAATACATTGCCATAAGCATAGTGATAGCAAAAACGGCCAAGATTACTACGCTTTTTTCAATTATAATAGCTTGATCCATATTCTATTTGTTTGTATTATTTTCTAATGGAATATCTTTCATACTAATTTTTTTACGATCTTCTTCTCGTCCGTAAAGTATGTGATCTTCCGTTTGTATCACAACCGATTGTAAAGGTCTTGTATAGTTGTTTTGGTTGATCACAGATTTTTTCTCGAATTTACGTGGCCCTTCAATTACCCAATCCGAAACTTCTTTATGATCAAAACGACAGCTGTTGCAAATAAATTCTTCTACCTCATGGTATTCGTCTTTACGCGCAGTAACACGTTGAATTTCGTTCCCGAACATCCAAAGTGTTGTTTTACCACAACATTTATCACAATCACGGTGTGCATTCATTGGTTTATTAAACCATACACGAGATTTGAAACGGAAGGTTTTATCAGTTAATGCTCCTACAGGACAAACATCGATCATGTTTCCTGAGTATTCATTATCTATTGCTTTAGAAATGTAGGTAGAAATTTGTGCATGATCTCCACGGTTTAAAACGCCGTGACAACGGCCGTCTGTTAATTGGTCTGCAGTCATCACACAACGGTAACATAGGATACAACGATTCATGTGTAATTGAATTTTATCACCTATATCTTCAGGGGCAAACGTACGTTTCTCTTCTTTAAAACGCGTAGCACCTTTACCGTGCTCGAAAGCTAAATTTTGTAAATCACATTCTCCTGCTTGATCACAAACAGGACAATCTAGTGGGTGGTTTATAAGTAAAAATTCAGTAACTGCTTTTCTGGCTTCCATAGCTTTTTCTGAGGTAATACTTTTTACCTCCATACCATCCATAACCGTAGTTTTACAAGATGGCATCATTTTAGGCATAGGACGAGGATCGGCTTCACTACCTTTGGAAACTTCTACCAAACACGCACGACATTTACCACCACTACCTTCTAGTTTAGAATAGTAGCACATGGCTGGCGGAACAGATTCACCACCAATCATTCGAGCAGCTTGCAGGATTGTTGTTCCTGGTGCAACTTCTATTTCTTGTCCGTCTATAGTAACTTTCATAGTTTGCTACAAGTCTCTTAATTAAGAGTTTGATTAATAATTTTGCTATTTTTTAAAATTCTGAAATTTCAGAACTATAGGGTTTGTTTTTGTAATAAGTGTTTAACTTTCTCAAAAGGTTCATGAACAAAATGGTTTCTGTCTTTAACCTTTTCAGGAAAACGTATGTGGTATTCAAATTCATCTCTAAAATGACGAATAGCAGCGGCAACTGGCCAAGCAGCTGCATCTCCTAGAGGACAGATTGTATTCCCTTCTATTTTAGCTTGTACGCTCCATAAAAGTTCTATATCCTCTTCTCTACCCTGTCCTGTTTCTATACGGTGCAACACTTTTTCCATCCAACCTGTACCCTCACGACATGGGGAACATTGTCCACAACTTTCGTGATGATAAAAGCGAGAAAAATTCCACGTATTTCTAACAATACAAGCGGTATCGTTATATACAATAAATCCTCCAGATCCTAACATAGATCCTGTTTGGAAACCACCTTCAGAAAGGGATTCGTAAGACATTAATCGATCAGTACCTTCCGCTGTTTTGTAAATTAAATGAGCAGGTAGAATTGGCACCGAAGATCCTCCTGGAATTAAAGCTTTAAGAGGTCTATCGTCCATCATTCCTCCTAAATATTCATCAGAGTTCATGAATTCTTCAACTGAAAGTCCTAACTCAATTTCATAAACTCCAGGATTTTTACAGTGTCCTGAAGCAGAAATTAATTTAGTTCCTGTAGATCTACCAATTCCTATTTTAGCATAATCGGCTCCAGAGTTTAACACAATCCATGGCACTGATGCTATAGATTCTACATTATTTACAACTGTAGGATTTTGCCATAAACCACTGATGGCAGGAAAAGGGGGTTTAATACGAGGGTTACCTCTTTTACCTTCTAAAGATTCTATTAAAGCTGTTTCTTCACCACAAATGTAAGCTCCTCCACCACAGTGAACATACAAATCTAAATCGTAACCCGAACCTTTAATGTTTTTACCTAACCAACCTGCAGCATAGGCCTCTTTAATGGCACGCTCTAAAGTTTTAAATACCCACATGTATTCTCCACGAATGTAGATGTAGGATAAATTAGCTCCTAAAGCAAAACTCGAAACAATCATCCCCTCGATTAACAAGTGAGGAAGATGTTCCATTAAATATCGATCTTTAAAGGTTCCTGGCTCAGACTCGTCTGCATTACAAACAAGATGTCTTGGTTTACCTGATTTTTTATCAATAAAACTCCATTTCATTCCTACCGGGAAACCAGCTCCTCCACGACCTCTAAGCCCAGAAGTTTTAACTTCTTCTGTTATAGCATCCGAATCCATTTTTAGTGCTTTTTCAACCGCAGCATATCCCCCGTTTTGACGATATACTTCGTAGGATTTTATACCCGGAATATTTATTTTATCTAATAATATTTTTTGTCCCATGGTATTATTTATCGTGAATTTGAACAAGACCGGCTTTACAGTCCTGAATAATTTGATCTATTTTTTGAGGATTTAAATGCTCGTGATAAAAATCTCCTATTTGCATCATAGGAGCATATCCGCAGGCACCTAAACATTCAACAGCTGCAATACTAAACATGCCGTCTGGAGTTGTCTCGCCAACTTTAATTCCTAATTTGTTACAAGTGTAATCAATCATATCGTCAGCGCCACGTAACATACAGCAAGAGGTTCTGCAAAACTCGAACATGTATTTCCCTATTGGTTTTTGATTGAACATGGTATAAAATGTAACCACCTCAAAAACCTCGATAGGTGTAATTTCTAATAGTTCTGCTACTTTTTCTTGAAGTTCTGCACTTAGCCAATTGTCATGAGCGTCTTGAACTGCATGTAGAACAGGAAGTAGTGCTGATTTTTTTTTATCCTGAGGATAATGGCTTAATAACTCGTGAATACGATCCATAAGCTCAGGAGTAAAGTTTATATTTTGTTTATAATTTTTGGTAATTGTTTCCATAATTAAGCATCTAATTCACCTGCAATAACATTTAAACTTGAAAGGGTTGCAATAGCGTCTGACAGCATAGCTCCTTTTACAATGTCATTAAAAGCTTGATAATAAATAAAACAAGGACGTCTAAAATGTAATCTGTACGGTGTACGGCTACCATCTGTAATTAAATAGAAACCTAGTTCACCGTTACCACCTTCAACCGGGTGATAAAGTTCTGTTACTGGCACGGGAACTTCACCCATTACAATTTTAAAGTGATAAATTAAAGACTCCATGTTATTATATACGTCCTCGTTTGGAGGTAAATAATAGGCCGGAACATCTGCATGATAAGGTCCCTCTGGTAACTTATCTATAGCTTGACGAATGATTTTTAAACTTTCCCAAACCTCAGCATTTCGAACACAAAAACGATCGTAACAATCACCGTTTTTACCTACGGGAATTTCAAAATCAAAATCCTCATAAGAAGAGTAAGGAGACATTACACGCACATCATAATCTACACCTGCTGCACGCAAGTTAGGCCCTGTAAATCCGTAAGAAATTGCTTTTTCTGCAGATATACCTCCAACACCAACCGTTCTGTCCATAAAGATACGGTTACGTGTAAGCATGTCTTCAAATTCTTTCCAAATGGCAGGGAATTCTTCTAAAAATTCATTAATTTTTTTCCAAGCTGTTGGACTCCAATCACGCTCAAAACCACCAATGCGTCCCATGTTTGTAGTTAAACGAGCACCACAAATTTCTTCGTAAATCTCATAGATTTTTTCACGGTACTGAAAAACGTAAAGGAAACCTGTAAGCGCACCTGTATCTACCCCCATTACCGAACTACAAATAATATGGTCGGCAATACGAGCAAGTTCCATAATGATTACACGTAAATATTGTACACGCTTTGGAATTTCGATTTTTAAAGCTTTCTCTAAAGTCATCCACCAACACATATTATTAATAGGCGACGAACAATAGTTCATACGGTCTGTTAAAACATTGATTTGGTAAAAAGGTCTGTTTTCAGCAATTTTTTCGAAAGCTCTATGAATATATCCTACTGTTCCTTCTCCATCTATAATACGTTCTCCATCCATCAATAATAAATTCTGGAAGATTCCGTGTGTAGCAGGGTGTGTAGGTCCTAGATTTAATATGGTAAGTTCTGTTCCGTCTAGTTTACGGCGATTTTCAATCTCCTTAGCGAATCTTACTTCAGGATGTAATAATAATTCTGACATAATTTTCTTTTTATATTAAGAGCATGAAGCCGTTCTACCAAAAAATCGATCGTCTTTATCTGTACGTCCACCATCTTCCATAGGATATTCTTTACGAAGTGGAAAAACCGTCATCTCATCCATATTTAAAATACGTTTAAGTTGTGGATGCCCTGTAAAAATAATTCCGTAAAAGTCATAGGTTTCTCTTTCTTGCCAATTGGCACTTAGGAAAAGAGAAGAAACTGATGGAATCGTTGGATTTGCAATTGATAAAAATGATTTGATACGAATACGTACATTGCTTACCCAGTTATGAAGATGATACACCACACACAATTGTTTATCTGGAGTATTATCTGGATAATGAACGCCACATACGTCTGTAAGAAAATTGAAGTTCATTTCTGGATCATTTTTTAAAAATGAAAGAACTTCTAGTATTGAAGAAGATGTAACATTTAAGGTTAACATATTCTCTATAATTACAAAGTCAGTCGCCGTTTGTGGGAACTGATTTTGAATCGCATTTTGGATTGTATTATAGTCTAAATTCATATTACTTAATATTATATGAGTTTAGTAAATCTTTGTAAGCTTCAGATCCACGACGGTGTACAGATTCTGATTTTACAATTTCTTGTAAACGCATAATACCGTCTAGGATTTGTTCTGGTCTTGGGGGACATCCTGGTACATAAACATCTACCGGGATAACTTTATCTATACCTTGGAGTACAGAATACGTATCGAAAACTCCACCTGAAGACGCACATGCACCAACGGCAATGACCCATTTAGGTTCTGCCATTTGCTCGTACACTTGTCTTAAAATGGGTGCCATTTTTTTAGAAATAGTTCCCATAACTAATAGCATGTCTGCCTGGCGAGGAGAAAAACTCATACGCTCAGAACCAAAACGTGCTACGTCATAAGTAGCTGCCATGGTAGCCATAAACTCGATCCCACAACACGAAGTTGCGAATGGTAAAGGCCACATAGAATTAGCTCTAGCTAAACCCACAACCTCGTCAAGTTTTGTTGCGAAGAAACCTTGACCGGAGTAGCCTTGCGGAGCATCAACCATATTAATTTTGTTAGAACTCATAATGTAATTTGTTTGTTTATTTATCCCACTCTAAACCTCTGCGTTTATACTCATACAGAAGTCCTACAACGATTACAAACATGAAGATTCCCATTTTAGCAAAACCTTCCCATCCTAATTCAACAAAATTTACTGCCCAGGGATACATGAAGATAACCTCAACATCAAACAGTACGAAAAGGATTGCAATTAAAAAGTATTTTACATTAAAAGGAGAACGAGCATTTCCTATTTGATCAGAAACACCACACTCAAAATTCATGTCTTTATTAGCCGAGTTACGTTTAGGACCTAATAGCCCCGAAACAAGGATTGTAATAGCAACAAACCCAGCAGCTAAGCCAAGTTGCATTAAAATAGGAATAAAGTCAGTTTGATTGAATTGCATAATTATTAGTAAATATTATGAATATTTAACAAATATATATTTATTGTTTTTAATAACAAGATTTGTAATGTTTAAAAAAACCTTGATTATCAGAATACTTACAAATATTTATTTAGACTTGTTAAAAATAATTTAAAATAATAAATTCCGATTTTTAACATTTTTATTCAATATATCCAATTCAGACAAAA
>CAVBJB010000026.1:0-13067 GCA_963595625.1 Lachnospiraceae bacterium
GTATAAAGTCGTAAGGGGTATTTATACGTATGTTCCTTCGAGAGCCTCAGGAACCGTTGAGGGAAAACTTGTTATGAATAAAAGGATGAAATATTTATTCCTACGAGAGCCTCAGGAAACAGCGGTATAAAACATAGAGTTTTATTAGTTAAAAATATTTGTTATCAATTTTAAAATTTAATACTGAACTATAATTCAAAAAATTAAAAATTAAACTTTAAAATTTAAAATTTAAACATAAAACTTTAAACATTAAACTTTAAACATTAAACTTTAAACTTTAAACTTTAAACATAAAACATTAAACTTTAAACTTTTGACTTTAGACTTTAGACTTAGGACTTTAGGACTTAGTTGCGTTAGGGATTGGAGCGTTTGTTTGAGCTCCTTTTGGCGGAATGCAATGGAGCGAAAAGAGCGAGTGCGGAAAGCCCGACGGCGCCGGGGATTAATTTTGAAAGATTCTACGTGTTAAATTGTAAATTGAATTTGGTTTAGAGTTCGTAGGATTTTGGATTGAGGCGGCGGAACGCCCATCATGAGATTTTAGATTGAAGATTTCAGATTGCAGGTTATGGATTTCAGAATAGAAATTCGTGAATTAGATATTAATAAAAAAGTATAAAAAATAGAAAACAGAATACAGATAACAGAATACAGATAACAGAATACAGATTACAGATTACAGAAAACAGATTACAGATTACAGAAAACAGATTACAGATTACAGAAAACAGATTATAGAAAACAGATTACAGAAAACAGATTACAGATTACAGATTTCAGATTACAGATTTCAGAAATAAGATATAAGATTGTAGATTTTATATTTGAGAATATTTGATTCGGAAATTAGAATCCATTTTATGGAGTGTAATTTATTGATGACTTATGAGATAAAAATTAGTTTATTGAAACATTGTGGTGGTGGTAGTGGAGATAAAAAAAATCTTCCGATATGGAAGATTTTAAGGCTTTAATATTTTATTGTATGTGTTGTTTTGCTGTATTTCGAGGGCTTTGGCGATTTCTGTATCTAATGGTGTTAGGTATTTGAAGGCTTGATCCTCGGAAATTAATTGATTGATGAATTCGGCAGTTATGTATTGATTGATGATTTTTTTGTATTTGTCTGGATTGAAGTTTAAAGGATAAGATTTTAGGTGGTTTTTGAATTTTGTGTAATAGGTTTCCTGGTTTTGTACTTTGTTTAGTAGGTCTGTATAGGAAAGTGATTCAAAGGTTTTGCGGTCTTTATCGATTATTTTGAATATGAAATTTGATAAAAATGCGGATTGCATAATTAGCTTAATTTCGGTTTCGATATGATTTTTAGGTAGTGGTACAAAAACGTCTGGGATGATTCCGCCGTTTCCTTCGAATATTTTACGTCCTGAGGTTGTTTTGTATGATGTTGAATCGATGATTTTTATACTGTCTTTTAGAAATAGTTCGCCTGAGGTGAAGCGTACTTGAAAGTCGTTATCGTATTCTTTATCTGCTAATTGATATGGTTTTTGAATGGAACGTCCTAAGGGTGTGTGGTATTTTGATACGGTTAAACGTACGGATGATCCATCGCCAAGTGCCATGTCTTGTTGAACTAGGCCTTTACCGTAAGTTCTACGCCCGATGATAATTCCGCGATCGTTGTCTTGAATGGCTCCTGCAAAGATTTCTGAAGCTGAGGCAGAATTTTCGTCAACTAGAATATAAAGTTTGTTTTGTTGAAAGTTACCTGGCTTTTCTACCAAAATTTTATCTTCTGTACCTTGTTTTGAAATAAGGCGAACGATGGTTTGGCCTTCGGAAAGAAATTCAGAAATCATTTTATCTGCAATTTCTACATATCCTCCCCCATTGTTACGAAGGTCGATTATAAATTCTGAAGCGTTTTGATTTTTTAAGGATTGTAAAGCGGCTTTAAATTCTGTATAAGTGGTAGCAGCAAATCGGTTAACTTTGATGTAACCTGTATTTTTATTTAATAAAACTGCTACGTCGACACTTTTTACGGGTACGTTATTACGTTTGAATTTAAAATTCAGGATTTTATTTTCGGATTTACGAAATACTTTAAGGTTGATGTCTGAATTTAATTCGCCTTTTAATACAGCCATTAAAGAGTCTGTAGGGAGGTTTTTACCATAAATTTGTTTACCGTTGGCAAAAAGGATTCGATCGCCTGGTTTAATTCCGGCTTTTATTGAAGGTCCCCCTTTTATAGGATTAATTACCGCTAGTGTGTCGTTAAGCATAAAATAGGTAACACCAATACCCACAAATTCACCGTTCATGCTTTCTTGCACTAGATTTTGTTGTGAGGATGGAATGTAGAACGAATGCGGATCTAACTGATCTAGAATGTTATTAACTGTAAGATCTATGATTGAATCTGTATTTATAGAATCTACGTAATTGTTTTCTAGAATATCTATAAGTCTGTTTAATTTATAACGGTTTGCGTTTTGAGTTACAAATATGGGTTTTGAATTCCCAAAGATAACAGAGCCCATTACTATACCAATACAAATTGATATAGCTACGGTTATGGGTTTATAGATATTGTTTTTTTTCATTTAAATAAGTTCTAACTCGTAATGTTGTACTTGGACTCCGGCTTTTAATAAGAAATCGATACCGGAATCGTCTTTGTATTTTTCGATAAACACGACTCTTTTAATACCGGATTGAAATATAAGTTTACTACAATCTTTGCAAGGAGACATGGTTATGTATAATGTAGCGTCTGTACAGGTTTGTGTAGATCGTGCTACTTTTAGAATAGCGTTAGCCTCGGCATGTAAAACGTACCATTTGGTTAACCCGTCTTGATCCTCGCAACAGTTCTCGAAACCGGATGGAGTCCCGTTGTAACCGTCTGAAATTATCATTCGGTCTTTAACAATGATGGCTCCGACTTGACGGCGTTTACAATAAGAAAGTTTGCTCCACTCTTGAGCAATTTTTAAGTAGGCTTGGTCGTATTTGTTTGTTTTTTGCGATGTCATTTTTTGTGTACTTACGTTGGCTTTTAGCCCCGATAGCAGCGGCATCCTTTTGTTTTTGTAAAAAAACAAAAGATATAGCGGATAGCGGGAAAGTTGATTATTTATTGTACTAGGTTAAAGCTACAAATAAAAAATAAAATTATTCCCAAATTGGGTTGTTGATTAACATGTTTGAAACGGCTCCTAAAATAAGAGCTGCAAGAAAAATGGCCCAATCTCGAGATGTAAATTTAGTAAATTTAATTACTAACGTTGTAATTATTAATACAACTAGTACTACTAAAATTTGTGCAATCTCTATACCTAACGCAAATTGTATCAAGGGTAGTATTTTTTGAGATGCATTTCCTGGTAATATGGTTTTAAAATAGTTTGAAAATCCTAACCCGTGAATTAACCCAAATATTAAGGTAATGAAACTGGTAACTTTAAAATTGTTATTTATTTTGTTTTGAATGGTTTGAATTAGGTAAAAAAGTGCTGTAAAAGCAATACTTGCGGGTATAAAAAACTCGATTAAAACACTGTCTAAATATACCAAATCATAAACCGATAGTATTAATGATAAGGTATGACCTATAGTAAATAGCGTAACTAAGGCAGCGATTTTTTTAAAATCTTTAAAAGTGTATGGTATTAATAAAGCAATGAAAAATAATACGTGGTCGTAAGCCTTAAGGTCTAAAACGTGATAGATGCCAAGCTTGGCGTAAAAATAAAGTTCTTGCATAATTTAGGTTGTTTGTGCAAAGAAATAAAAAAACGCCTAACCATAAGGATAGACGTTTGTATAATTTTAGTATTTAGCCATAAATTCTTCTGCTTTTTCAACCATTTCCATACTTCCGCAAAAGAAAGGAATACGTTGGTGCAGCTCTGTAGGTACTGCTTCCATGATTCTTTTAAAACCATCTGTAGCTTTACCGCCTGCTTGTTCTGCCAAAAATGCCATAGGATTACACTCGTATAACAAACGTAGTTTGCCCTTTGGTGCTTTAGAGCTTGTAGGATAAATATAAATTCCTCCTTTTATTAGATTACGGTGAAAATCTGCCACTAATGATCCTACGTAACGAGAGGTATAAGGTCTGCCCTCCTCCTCTGCTTGGCAATATTTAATATAATCTTTAACTCCTTGTGGAAAGTGTATGTAATTACCCTCGTTAATTGAGTAAATTTTTCCTGTTGAAGGAATTTGCATGTTTGGATGCGAAAGGTAAAAAGTACCAATAGCTGGGTTTAATGTAAAACCGTTTACTCCGTGTCCTGTTGTATAAACTAACATGGTTGAAGTACCGTAGATTACGTATCCTGCTGCTACTTGATTGTCCCCTGGTTGAAGAAAATCTTCTAAAGTAACAGGTGTACCTACAGGAGTTACACGACGGTACACTGAGAAAATAGTACCTACAGGAATGTTAACGTCTATGTTTGAAGATCCGTCTAAAGGATCCATTAATACAACATATTTATTATTATCTGCCCCGTCTTGTCCGTGAACAGCAATAAAGTCGTCGTTCTCCTCAGATGCAATACCACAAACAATTTCACGATTGATTAGCGTAGAAATAAAAACTTCGTTAGCGTAAACATCTAACTTTTGTTGATCTTCTCCTTGAATATTTTGATTACCAACAGCACCTGTAATATCCACAAGTCCTGCTTTATTAACTTTGTGGCTCACCACTTTAGCTGCTAAACGAATAGCGTTGATGATTCGAGAAAGCTCCCCAGATGAGTATTTAAAATCGGCTTGTTTCTCAATAATATATTCGCCCAGAGTTTTATTACGCTGTTCCATTGTAGTTAAAAAATTTGTAGTGTTGTAAATTCAAAGCAAATATCGTTATTTTTGCGAAATTATAATTGGATAAGGATGTTTTTATTTTCCTTAAATAATAGACGAAAAAATGGAGATACGTAAGGGTGAAAAGAAAGACATGGCTGCTGTTTTAGAGTTAATTAAAGAGCTTGCTGTATTTGAAAAAGAACCGGATGCTGTTGAGATAAATATTGCGGATTTAGAACGCGACGGATTTGGACAGACTCCACTTTTTTGGACTTTTGTAGCCGAGGTAGAAAACACCATTGTTGGTATAGCTTTGTATTATTACCGCTTTTCGACTTGGAAAGGTAAAACCATACATCTTGAAGATTTAATAGTAACAGAAAACATGAGAGGCAAAGGCATTGGCGAGGCATTGTATCGCCGAGTAATGCAACAAGCTCAAGAAGATAAAGTAAAACGCGTAGAATGGGCCGTGTTGGATTGGAACACACCAGCGGTAGAATTTTACAAAAAAACGGGAGCCACTGTATTTGATGAGTGGCGCGTAGTACAGATGAACGAAAATCAATTATTGGCTTACGTGTGTCGTTAAAGCCGCAGTATTAATTATTATTAAAAAACAAAATGAGAATTTTTAAATTTGGAGGAGCGTCTGTAAAAGATGCTAATGGAGTAAGAAACGTATATGACGTATTACAACAAGTAGGATTTGATGATGTAATGTTGGTAGTGTCTGCGATGGGCAAGACAACTAACGGATTGGAGGTTGTAGTCAAACGTTACTTCGAGAAATCTCCGGATTTATCTCATGCGATCAGAGAAATTAAAGACTACCACCATGCTATTATGATGGATTTGTTTGAGGACGAAAACAACATGGTATTTAATGCGGTAAACAAATTATTTTCTGACATCGATAGTTTTTTAAGTATAAACAAATCTCCTAATTACAATTATGTTTACGACCAAATTGTCTCTATGGGAGAAGTTTTATCAACAACTATTTTAAGCCACTATTTTAGCTTTAAAGGAATTGATAATACTTGGGTAGACGTAAGAAACCTTATTAAAACCGATACTACTTATAGAGATGCAGTTGTAGACTGGAAACAAACAGAACAATTAATTGCAACTACTATTAAACAAAACACTTTAAATATTACACAAGGATTTTTAGGATCAGACCCTAACTACTTTACAACAACTTTAGGACGCGAAGGATCTGATTATACTGCTGCAATTTTTGCTTATTGCTTAAATGCCGAAAGTGTAACTATTTGGAAAGATGTACCAGGAGTTTTAAATGCTGACCCTAGATATTTTGAGGATACAACATTATTAAATCAAATATCGTATAGAGAAGCTATTGAGTTGGCATTTTACGGAGCATCAGTAATTCACCCCAAAACATTACAACCGTTACAAAGCAAAGAAATTCCTTTATACGTAAAATCGTTTATAAACCCATTATTACCGGGAACATGTGTAAGTAAAGGAGCAGATTTAGAGCCAGCAACGTCATGTTTTATTGTTAAAAAGGAACAAAAATTAATTTCATTATCTTCTAGAGATTTTTCTTTTATTATGGAAGATAACATTTCAGAAATTTTTGGACATTTATCACAATTCAAAATCAAGGTAAGTTTAATACAAAACACAGCTATTTCATTTACAATTTGTGTTGAGGATAAATTTGAAAAAGTTGGAGAATTATTTGAAATCTTAAACGAAAAGTTCAAAGTTACTATTACGGAAAATGTTTCATTATACACCATTCGTCACTTTAATGAAGCTGCAATTGCAAAAGTAGAAGCAGGTAAAAAAGTTTTAGTAAAACAATTAGCAACAGAAACGGTTCAAATAGTAACCGAAGCCTAATAAAGACAAAATCCACCGGAAAGTTTCTGGTGGATTTTTTTTATTCCTTTATTTTAATATTATTTTTGGAAGATAAGAGTTACAGCACTAAATGAGGTTTAACCACTACTTAATTCTTTTTTTCCTGATGTTCATAACTTTTGGTTATGGGCAAGAAAACTTGGTGCAACAAAAAAAAGTAAAACTAAACCTAAACGATACGTTAGCCTTAAATGACGTTAGCATACAACTAAAAAACTTTAAAGTAGAAACCTTAAATGGTTCTATTTTAGATACTACATTTTATGATATAGACTTTAAAACAGCAAAACTTGTTTTAAAAAAAGAAGTATCTGATTCTTTACGGATAACTTATAAAAAATATCCTTCCTTCCTAACAAAAAAATATTCGTATTACGACAGCAGTAAAATTGTAGAAGAAAATCTAGGATTAAAACGATTGGTTTTAGAGGATAAACGCAAAAATGTGCTTATTCCTTTTGATGGTTTACAAACCATGGGGAGCATAACCCGTGGAGTTACCATGGGAAATAACCAAAATGCAGTAACAAATTCGAGTTTAGATTTACAGATTACCGGACAATTAAGTAGTAAAGTTGGTATTAGAGCCAGTTTACAAGACACCGGAATCCCGATTCAGGATGGAGGATACTCACAAAAACTGGATGAATTTGATCAGATTTTTATTGAGCTTTATTCGGATTTATGGAGCATACGCGCAGGAGATTTATTTTTAGAAAATAGAAAAACCAGTTTTTTAAACTTTTCTAAAAAAGTACAAGGCTTAGCGCTACAAACGCAATTTGAAAATGAGGATGCAAAAACAGAAATTTATGCATCTGGGGCATTTGTACGTGGTAATTATGCTAAGAGCCAATTTACCGGACAAGAGGGAAATCAAGGTCCCTATAAATTAAGAGGTACTAATAACGAGTTGTATGTATTAGTAATCTCGGGCTCGGAACGTGTATTTGTTAACGGAATTTTGCTAGAACGTGGCGAGGAAAATGATTATGTTATTGACTACAATGCTGGTGAGGTACGTTTTACTCCTAAATTCCCGATAACTTCGGAAATGCGTATTGTGATAGAATATCAATATTCCGAAAGAAATTTTTCTAGGTTTATAACTTATGATGCCGTAACTCATACTCGTAAAAACTGGTATGTAGGTGGATATTTGTACGCAGAAAATGACATTAAAAATCAACCGTTGCAACAAAACTTATCTGCGGAGCAAGTCGAAATATTAAAACAAGCGGGAGATAATCCAGAGCTAATGCATGGACCTTCAGCATATTTGGATTCGTATTCAGAAAATAAAATTCTTTACAAAAAAATTACAATCAATAATACTGAAGTTTTTGAATACTCTACAGATCAAACCACAGAACTTTATCAAATAAAATTCTCGTTTGTAGGAACAAACATGGGCAGTTACCAACTTGTAAACAACCAAGCCATAGGCAAAATTTACGCCTATGTTGGTGGAAATTTAGGTGATTTTAATCCTACAACTCAACTTATTGCTCCAACAAAATTGCAGGTTTTAAATTTTGTGGGTGGATATAAAAACACCGATAAAACAAGTATAGATACGGAAATTGCAGTTTCTAATCAGGATTTAAATTTATATTCAAAGCTTAACGACGAGGATAATAAAGGAACTGGTATAAAACTTAAAGCAAGCCAAACCCTCTTCTCCCAAAAAAATAAATTAACTGCTTTTGCAAATTTTGATTATGTTGAGAAAAATTTTAAAACCGTTGAACGACTTTATGATATAGAATTTAATCGAAATTGGAATATTGACGGACTGATTTTAAACACAAATCAAAAATTAATTAGCGGAGGTTTACATTATACCCTACAAAATAAAGGTATGCTTACCTACTCTATCGATCATTTAAGTTTAGGCGATTCTTATACGGGTAGTAGGCACAATTTTACAGCGTTAATTAAAACAAACACATTAGATGTTCAACAAAATTTTAGTTACTTAAAATCCGAAGGTACTAGTTATACATCCAATTTTATACGAAATTCTTCCCAAATAAAATACAATAACAAAAACAATTGGATAGGTACAAAATATGGATTAGAAGATAATATACAAAAGGAATTTGCTTCGCAGAATTTAACTGCGATGTCTCAACGCTACCACGAAGTTTCCGCTTTTGCTGGGAAAGGGGATTTAGACAAAATTTTTACAGAAATTGGCTATACCTACAGAGTAAACGACTCTTTAAAAACCAACATTCTAGAACGTGTAAATTATTCGAACGCTTTGTATTTAAACGGAAGATGGATACAAACCGAAAATTCGGACTTACAAATTTATGCTAATTACAGAACGTTGAATTATACCGATGGGAGAAAAAAAGAACCGTCTTTAAACTCACGTATTGTATATAATGCACAATTTTTAAACCAAATTTTACAAACCGGAACGGTAGTAGA
Organism: Lachnospiraceae bacterium; assembly: GCA_963595625.1. Taxonomy (GTDB): domain Bacteria; phylum Bacteroidota; class Bacteroidia; order Flavobacteriales; family Flavobacteriaceae; genus Flavobacterium. The sequence goes on from CAVBJB010000026.1 coordinate 9,139, forward strand.
AACCTCATCAGGAACAGTAGCTCAACAAGATTTTACATATTTAGAAGTAGAACCTACTCAAGGGACTTATATGTGGATTGATTATAATGGCAATGGAATACAGGAATTACAAGAATTTGAAATTGCAACCTATCCTGATTTAGCTAAATACGTAAGAGTTTATTTACCTAATCAAAATTTTATTAGAACCCACCAAAACCGATTGTCAGAAAATATTACTTTAAACTTTAGTGGCTTACAAAACAGCGATAAATTATTTAATAAACTTATAGCTAAATTTTATAATCAAACCACCTGGTTAATAGATCAAAAAACATTTAAGGACGGTACTGCTTTAAACTTAAATATTTTTGATAGAACTGAGGATAAACTGGCAGGTTTACAAACGGGTTTACGTAATGCTTTATTTTACAATCGCGGCAAACAAAACCACTCTGTAACTTATACTTGGCAAGAAAATAAAAATAAAATGTTATTGAATGTAGGAAGTCAATCCAATCAAATTAAAATGCACCAATTGCAATATTCGCATTTAATTAAAAAATTGTGGTCTTTAGAATTTTATGGTTCTACTATAAATCAACAAACAGAATCCGAAAACTATTCGAGTAAAAATTATAAGATCACAGGTTACCAATACGGTCCAAAAATAGGATATATTTTTGACCAGAATGCGTCTTGGCATTTTGGTTACATGTATAAAGATGTTGAAAATAAATGGAACGGATTGGAGACTTTAAGTCAGCATAAACTATATACCAGCTTTAATTTTTCTAAAATTCAGAAATACACAGTTAACGGAGAATTCTCCTTCTTAAAAAACGATTTTGAAGGGAACAACCTAACTGCAGCAGGATACAATATGTTAGAAAGTTTAATGCCCGGAAAAAATTTAACTTGGCGCTTATTAGTACAACGTAATCTTACAAAATACTTAGACCTTAACATAAACTATAGTGGACGAAAATCAGAAAGCTCGCAAACTATACACACAGGTAGCGTACAATTGCGAGCTTTCTTTTAATTTATTTTTTTGAAAGAAGTAGTTTTTTTATTTCATCCAGTTCTTTTTTAAGATTATCAATATCTTGTTGTTGTTTTTCAATAACTTCTTGTTGTTCCTGAATGGCTTTTGTAATTATTGGGAACAAATCATTTAAACGTAAACCTAATCGATTTTCATCAAACTGTTGAACTAAACCGTAATTCTTTAATCCAAATTGCTTCATCGATTCATTCATCTCTTGAGCAACAAAACCTAAGGTTTTAGAATTATTAGTTTCGTTGTTATAAATATATTCAACCGGTTTTAAACTTTTAATAAAATCTAAACCTACAGGGATTTGAGAAATTGAGTGTTTAGCGGATTGATCAGATAAATAAGTCCAACTGCTACTCCATATTTTATAGCTGTTATTAAGGCTATTACCTAAAATAACTGTATTATCAGCGCTAGACGTTAGATTTGCATCGTAACCAATTACAATATTGTTACTACCTGTTATTAAATTTCTTCCAGCCGCTGAACCTATAGCAATATTATTTTCTCCTGACTCCAATTTTTGTAAAGCATTATAACCGATAGCATTATTATTGGAATGTGTTAAAATTTTTGATAAGGTATTTTGACCAATAGCAATGTTATTGCTAACTTCAGTTGCTAAACTTAATGCTGCATTACCTAAAGCGATATTGTTACCACCAGTAACCAACTTAGATAAAGTAGAACGTCCTAAGGAAATATTATTAATTACATTGATTCCACTACCAATTGCTTGATATCCCATCGCAATGTTAAAACCCGTACCTGAACCAGATACATTTGATAGAGCCTCATAACCAAAAGCAATATTTTGATTTGAATTTACGGTATTTATCATTGCTTTAGATCCTAAAGCGATATTATATTTTCCAGAAGAAATGTTAGACATTGTATAACGGCCAATTGCAACATTTTGTTCTGTTGTACCTTGCGAATAACTTAAAAGTGCATCATACCCAATTCCTATATTTGAGTTTTGACTTAAAACACCATAGTTAAGATTATTAATTTTAAGCTTTAAAGGAGCATCATTTATAGTTCCTAAAAAATTATTTTGAGAAACATCCGTATTACCAGTTGTACTCCATCCTTTTACATTATTGTCATCACTAAATTTTAAGAACTTTGTAGTTGAATGATTGTAATAGTAAAATCCTGTAGATATCATATTTTCACAGATGCCAGGAATAACATTAGTAAGTGGAGAAGTAATATAAACCAACATCGAATTGTGTTCTTCAGTTAAATTTATATTTAAAAGGTCATCTGCATTATAACGTGGTATAAGTATACCACCTTTCATAGCATCATTGCTGTAAACATCCAAAAGAGCTTTAGGATTAGTTGTACCAATTCCTATTCCATCTTGGGCGTAAGAATTAGCGCATAGGCACATAAACAATACCTTTGCACAGTTTTTTAAACTTACAATTTTCATTGACCAATAACAATATTAGGTTAGTAATTTTTACTATCAATCTATTTTAATAGACAACAGTAAATTCAATTTTAGGGTTAACACAAATTTAAACAATTTTTAGTAATATTTATATATAAATGATGATTATAACAAAATAAAATATTGTGTATGTTATTTCCTTAATTTATTCGCAAAATTATATATTTACAATTAAAATATTACAATATATGACAAGCCAAGGATATGTACATTCTATAATAAAGAACAACGTTGCAACTATTATTTTTTATCATCCACAAAAAAATTCTTTTACGAGCAAATTATTAGAAGACCTAACTAATGCAATTAATATTTTAAATGAAAATGAGAATGTGACAGTTATCATTTTAAAAAGCGAAGGAAATTCGGTATTTTGTTCAGGCGCTTCTTTTGATGAATTACTTGAAGTTGATACTCTCGAAAAAGGTAAAATGTTTTTTTCTGGTTTTGCAAACGTAATTAATGCCATGAGAAAATGCACTAAATTAATTGTAACAAGAGTACAAGGTAAAACAGTTGGTGGTGGAGTTGGATTAGTTTGTGCCAGTGATTATGCAATAGGGACAAATTCTTGTGCATTTAAGTTAAGTGAAATTGCTATAGGTATTGGCCCTTTTGTAATTGAACCTGCTGTATCTAAAAAAATTGGTAAAAATGCAATGATGCAAATGACTTTAGAACCTACAGAATGGAAGGATAGTTCTTGGGCTTTAAATCATAACATTTTATCTAAAATATTTGAGACTGAAGAAGAGATGGATCACTACCTAGACCAATACACAACCACATTAAGCTCATATAATCCTGAAGGCTTACAAGCTATGAAAAAGGTATATTGGGAAGATTGCACTCATTGGGATACTTTACTTACAGAAAGAGCGCAAATCTCAGGAAGATTAGTTTTATCTGATTTTACAGTTAATGCACTTAATAAATTTAAAAATAAATAATGAAAAACAGTTTTATATTTTTACAAGCAACATTGCCAAATATTGAGCAAAAAATAAATGAATCTCCAGATCAATCTTATTCAGTAGGAGTATTAATAGGTTCGTTTATACCCGTAATTTTTTTTGCTATAATTGCTTATGGAATATATTACTACAATAAAAATAAAAAGTAGACCAAAGGTCTACTTTTTTATCTTGTTTTAAACCAACCCGTAATACTTTTTCTGGGTCTATTAACAGGTAAAACTTCGTGTTCTAATTCTCTACTATTAAAAATCACCATACGTCCTGGCAAAGGAAGTACTTTAACAGTCTCTTCTGTACCATCCTTTTTAGGTAAATAAATTGCTAATTCTCCCCCATTTTCCGGTTTCCAATCTTCATCATTCAAATAAAAAATTACAGAAAGTGTTCTTCTACTGTCATTATTAAATACATCTAAATGGCGTTTATAAAAGGTGTTTTTGGGATATAATGC
>CAVBJB010000027.1:0-9381 GCA_963595625.1 Lachnospiraceae bacterium
GTAAAGAACTTTCAGGGATCAGAAAATTAGCTAAAGAGCGTGCTAAAAAAGCAAGTTTACATAATAAAAAACTTCGCGATTGTAGAGTACACCTTACAGATATTAAAAACCCAAGATATTTAGAGAGTACCCTTTTTATTACCGAGGGTAACTCAGCATCCGGATCTATTACTAAATCTCGAGATGTTAATACACAAGCCGTATTTAGTTTACGTGGTAAACCCTTAAATACATACGGGATGACTAAAAAAATTGTGTATGAAAATGAGGAGTTTAATCTTTTACAGGCCGCTTTAAATATTGAGGAGGATTACGAAGATTTACGTTACAACAACATCGTTTTAGCTACCGATGCCGATGTGGATGGTATGCACATTAGATTGTTAATGATTACCTTCTTCTTACAATTCTTTCCAGAATTAATTAAAGAAGGACATCTATATATTTTACAAACACCCCTTTTCCGTGTGCGTAATAAAAAGAAAACCATTTATTGTTACTCAGAGGAGGAGCGTATAAATGCAATCGAAGAATTAAAACCAAAGCCAGAAATCACCCGATTTAAAGGTCTTGGGGAAATCTCTCCAGATGAGTTTAAAAATTTTATTGGAGAAGACATTCGTTTAGAACCTGTAATGCTCGATAAATCATTTTCAATCGAAAATCTTTTAGAATTTTACATGGGTAAAAACACACCAGACAGACAAGAATTTATCATTGATAATCTTAAAGTAGAATTAGATACTGTAGAAGATACAGTAATATAATTTTAAACAAGAACCTTAAATGAGCCAAGACGAAACTAACAATAATGAATTCCCATTTGATGAGGAGAACCATCCTTCAAATGAGGAACTAAATACATCTTTAACTCCTGATGATGAATTCGCTTCGGACGAAATTATCCCGAACGATGATGAATTTATTACAGACGGTGGAGAAACCATAAAAAAAGTAACAGGAATGTACCGCGAATGGTTTTTAGATTACGCCTCTTACGTAATCTTAGAACGTGCTGTACCTGCTATTGAGGATGGTTTTAAACCCGTACAACGTCGTATTATGCACTCCATGAAAGAACTCGACGATGGACGTTACAACAAAGTAGCAAACATTGTTGGGCATACCATGCAATATCACCCACACGGGGATCAAAGTATTGGGGATGCCATGGTGCAAATAGGACAAAAAGATTTATTGATAGATACCCAAGGGAACTGGGGTAACATTTTTACTGGAGACGAGGCTGCAGCTTCGCGTTACATCGAGGCACGTTTATCTAAATTTGCTTTAGATGTTTTATATTCTCCAAAAATTACGCCGTGGCAATTGTCTTATGACGGGCGTCGTAACGAACCTATTAATTTACCTGTTAAATTCCCGCTTTTATTGGCTCAAGGAGGGGAAGGTATTGCCGTAGGTTTATCTACTAAAATTTTACCTCATAACTTTTTAGAATTAATCGATGCTTCTATTAAACATTTAAAAGGGAAACCTTTTGTTTTATATCCCGATTTTCCTACTGCGGGTATCGCAGACGTTTCTAACTATAACGATGGTTTACGTGGAGGTCGAGTTCGTGTTCGTGCACGTATTTCGCAGCTCGATAAAAATACACTAGTTATTAAAGATATTCCTTTTTCAACCAATACTTCAAGTTTAATTGATAGTATTTTAAAGGCGAATGAAAAAGGTAAAATTAAAATTAAAAAGGTTGAAGATAATACATCGTCTGAGGTTGAAATTTTAATCCATTTAACCCCTGGAGTTTCTCCAGATAAAATGATTGATGCCTTATATGCCTTTACAAATTGTGAAGTTTCTATTGCTCCATTAGGTTGCGTTATCGAGGATAATAAACCTTTATTTGTTGGAGTTTCAGAAATGCTTCGCCGCTCTACAGACCGTACCGTCGAGTTGCTTTTATCCGAGTTAAAGATCGAGTTAAGCGAGTTAGAGGAGCAATGGCATTACCTATCTTTAGAGCGTATTTTCATCGAGGAACGTATTTACCGTAGAATGGAGGAAGAGGAAACTTGGGAAGGTGTAATTAATACCATCGACCAAGGTTTAAAACCTTTTACCAAAAATTTAAAAAGAGAGGTTACTACAGACGACATAACGCGTTTAACAGAAATAAAAATTAAGCGTATTTCTCGTTTCGACATCGAAAAAGCCCAGGAAAAAATCGAAGCTTTAGAAGGTGATATCGAAAAAGTAAAATACAACATCGAGCATATAATTCCTTTTACGATCGATTATTTTACGCGTTTACGTGATAAATACGGTAAAGGAAAAGAGCGTAAAACAGAACTTAGAAGTTTTGATAACATCGAGGCAACAAAAGTAGTTTTACGTAACACCAAACTTTATGTTAACAGAGAAGAAGGTTTTATAGGAATCGGCCTTAAAAAAGACGAGTACGTAGCCGAGTGTTCAGACATCGACGATGTAATCATCTTTTTACGTAACGGACAAGTTGTGGTAACAAAAGTAGACGATAAAAAGTTTATTGGTAAAGACATCATCCATATCGCCATATTCGATAAAAATGACAAACGTACCATTTATAACATGATTTATCGTGACGGGAAAAGCGGACCATCATACATCAAACGTTTTAACGTAACCGGTGTAACCCGAGATAAAATGTACGATTTAACACAAGGCAACGCCAACTCGCAAGTTCTATATTTTTCGAGCAATCCAAACGGCGAGGCAGAGATTGTTACCATTTTACTCCGCCAAGTCGGTAGCGTTAAAAAGCTTAAATGGGAAATGGACTTTGCACAAATTGCCATTAAAGGCCGTGCAAGTAAAGGGAATTTAGTGACCAAATACCCAATTAAAAAAATCGAAATGAAGGAAAAAGGAATCTCTACCTTACGTCCTCGTAAAGTTTGGTTTGACGATTCGGTACAGCGCTTAAATGTAGACGGTCGTGGGGAACTTTTAGGCGAATTTAAACCTAACGATCGCCTTTTAATTGTGAGCCAATCAGGTAAAGTTAAAACCATAATTCCAGAGCTTTCTACGCATTTTGATGATGATATGATTGTACTGGAAAAATGGAATCCTAACAAACCCATTTCGGTAGTTTATTTTGAAGGAGAAAAAGAGCGTTACTACGTAAAACGATTCCTGATCGATAACGAAAACAAAGAAGAAATCTTTATCTCGGAACACGAAAAAACCAAAGTCGAGATCGTCTCAACCGATTGGATTCCGCGTATCGAGGTGATCTTTTCTAAAGTAAAAGGCATCCAAAAGGAAAATCTTGAAATAAATCTAGAAGAATTTATTACCGTAAAAGGTATAAAAGCCCTAGGAAACCAGTTAACTGCAGACAAGGTAAAACAAATAAACCTATTAGATCCGCTGCCTTACGAGGAGCCTATCGAGGAGGTTGAAGAAACAGAAACAGACGACTCTAAAATAGAGGAGGAGGTACCAGAAATCATCATTGAGGACGACGGACAAACCACTCTTTTTGGAGGTAATGAATAAACAATAAAACGGCCCTTAAAGGAGAAATTCTTTTAAGGGCCATTTTTATTTTGGGCGTTCCCTTTACAAAAACTCCTTCCGTCGTTTTTGCAAGGTCGGGCTATACGCTCTATCTTTAAAAAAACGGCTGTGGTGTGCCGCAGCCGTTTTTTAAAGGATGCCGCTTCTATTCCTAACGCAACCGTCGTATTAACAATTGCCGGAAAGTATTTACAGTTTGGCAACGCGCGTTAGGGATTGCAACGATATCCTTTTGTAAGGCTTTGCCTTGCAAAAGATTTAGTGGAAAGACCGCCGGCGCCGGTGTGTAAACGCAGGTGCAGGAAAGCCCAAAACCTAGATCTTTAAAAAATAAAAAACCACTTTAGCGAATGGACTAAAGTGGTTTTTAGGTTAATTTACTTTTCCGCCTAAGGCTTTAAATAGTAATATGCTTGTTTTGGTGTTTTGATGTTGCGCATCTAACAAATCCAACTCGGCTTGTAGCTTATTTTTCTGAGAATTTATGATCTCTAAATAGTTTGCGTATCCGGTTAAATATAAATCGTTAGAAACCTCTACCGCGCGCTCTAAAAACTGAACCTCTTCTTGTTTTAAATCAAGAATTTTATGGTTAATTTCTATGTGCTTTAACAACTGCGATAGTTCGTTATAGGCTGTAGTAACGCTTTTTTGGTAGTTTAAAAACGCAATTTCTTGCTGCGCTTTGGCTACATTAAATTCGTATTTTATTTGTCCTTTGTTAAAAACGGGAACAAACAGTCCGCCTAAAACCTGAGTGGCTAACGAGGCCGGTTTAAACAACGTGTGGGCAGAAAAGGCATTATAACCAAGGCTTGCGCTTAACTCTAAACGTGGAAAAAAGGCTGCACGTGCAGCTTTAACGTCTGCTTTTGTAGCTTCTAACTCGTTGTAGTTTTCTGCCACGTCTGGGCGGTTATGGATAACCTCGTCAACAGCGATTTCTTGATTTAAGATTTCGAATTGGTTGGTGTCAAAGTTTTGACCTCTTTCTACCGTACCGCCGTATTCTCCTATTAAAGTTAAAATGGCTTTCTCGGTAGACACAATTTCGATCTTAATCTTTTCAACCTCTGCTAAGATGTTGTTGTTTTGAGCATTAAATTGCTGCACAGCTAACTCATTAGCTTTACCTGCAATACGTTGTGCATTGATGATCTCGTGCGCGCGTTTTTGAATTTTTGAGTTACGCTCGTAAATTTCCAATTTTTTGTCTAACGCAACTAATTGATAATATAAAGTGGCAATATCTGTAAATAATTGATTTTGTACCAGCTCTATCCCTTTTGTAGTTGCTAAAAAGCGTTTACGAGCAGCTAATTTTTGGTTTTTAAGTTTTCCCCAAGCAAAAATTTCCCAAGAGGTTTGTGCTCCAATCCAATAATTTGGTGTAAAGTCACGGTTTACCTTTTGGTCCTCGGTAATGTTTTGAGACAGGTTGGTATCAAAGTTTCCAACGCCATCCATAGTGTATTTACCGTAACGATTTCCTTGTACTGTTGCGCCAATTTCTAGGCTTGGTAAATTTGCCAATTTAGCTTTTGTTAAAAAAGCGTTCGCAATGGTAATGCGTTGTTGGGTAATTAATAAATCGGGATTGGCAGCTTTAGCTTTTGTAAAAAGGTTTTGTAAGGCCGCATCGTTAAAATAAGCATTTAAAGTTACCGGCGTGTAGCTTTGAGTTTTTTTAACGGTGTCTTGTGCAAAAGCTTTTGGTAAAGCATTAATTTCTTTGTTCGACGCCGTTTTTGGTGCCGAACAAGAAGCTAATGCTGCTACGCTTAATGATAAAACGATATATTTTTTATTCTTGAATTTCATTTTGTTTTTTTGATGAAAGTTTAGCAAAAAAGATGTACAATCCTGGAATAATAACTAATCCAAAAATAGTTCCTATAAGCATACCTCCTGCAGCAGCCATACCGATAGATCGGTTTCCTATAGCTCCGGCTCCAGATGCAATACATAACGGAATTAATCCTGCAACAAAGGCAAACGATGTCATTAAAATAGGACGTAAACGTTCTTTTGCCCCCTCAATAGCTGCACTTACAATATCATGTCCTTCTTGATTACGTGCAATAGCAAACTCTACAATTAAGATGGCATTTTTGGCGAGTAATCCAATAAGCATGACTAAGGCTACTTGTGCATAAATGTTATTATCTAACCCGGCAATTACTAGTGCAATATAAGCTCCAAAAATACCTGTTGGTAAACTTAATAATACAGGTAATGGTAATAAGAAACTCTCGTACTGTGCTGCTAATAATAGGTAAACAAATAATAAACAGATACCAAAAATATATGTGGTTTGGTTACCCGATAAAATTTCCTCACGTGTCATACCCGACCATTCAATTACAAATCCACGAGGTAATTTCTCTGCAGCTACTCTTTCTACCGCTTTAATAGCGTCTCCAGAGCTGTATCCTGCTGCTGGTTCTCCATTAATCATGGCAGACATGTACATGTTATAACGAGTTAATACCTCTGGACCATATACTCTTTCTAATTTTATGAAAGTAGAAAAAGGAACCATTTCTCCCGTATCGTTTTTTAAATATAGATTTAAAATACTCTCTGGTGTGTCTCTGTACTCTGGGCTAGCTTGTACCATCACTTTATACATTTGCGAGAAACGGATAAAGTTTGTAGCGTAGTACGATCCAAGCATAGTTTGTAGTGTTGACATAGCATTGTCTACAGAAATTCCTTTTTTAGCTGCCATATCATAATCGATATGAATTAGGTACTGAGGGAAAGTTGCATCAAAACTTGTGAAGTTATTTTGTAACTCTGGCGTTTTGTTTAATTCAGCAACAAACTCTTTTGTAATTTTATCTGTATTTACAATTGATCCTCCTGTTTTGTCTAATAATCTTAACTCAAAACCACTGGTATTACCAAATCCAGGAACTGTTGGTGGAGCAAAAATCTCGATTTGAGCGTCTGATATGTTTTTTGTTTTTTCTGTTAATTCTTCGATTAAATCATTTACAGACATCGAACGTTCTTTCCAACCTTTCATGTTGATCATTCCCATTCCGTAAGATGATCCTGCAATTTCTGTTACAATACTATAACCTGCTAATGTGGTTACATTGTCTACAGCATCAATTTCATTCGCAATTTTAGTTACTTCGTCTAAAACTTTTTCTGTACGCTCTACAGTGGCTCCTTGTGGAGTTGTAACGTTAACATATACCATACCTTGATCTTCCATAGGGATAAATCCGGTTGGTAAAATTTTAGAGGTAAGGAAAGTTAATACTACGAACAATAATAATAAACCAAACGTAACAAATGTTCTAGTTGCAAATTTTGAAAGAATAGAAGTGTATTTGTTAGTTAAAGCATTAAATCCGTTATTAAATTTTTGGAAGAATTTATCTAACGCATTTTTCTTTTTATGATGGTTGTGTGGTTTTAAAATAATCGTACATAATACGGGTGTTAATGTTAAGGCATTTACCCCAGAAATAATGATACTAATAGCTAAAGTTAAAGAGAATTGTTTGTAGAAAACTCCAACCGGTCCGTCTAAGAAGGCAGCGGGTATAAATACTGCAGACATTACTAAGGTAATAGCTACTACGGCACCAGCAATTTCTCTCATAGCCTCGATAGTTGCAGGTAGTGGTGCCATACCTTCTTCCATTTTAACGTGGACGGCTTCTACTACTACAATGGAGTCGTCGACCACAATACCAATAGCTAATACTAAAGCGAATAAAGTTAATAAGTTAATAGAGAAACCTAACATTTGCATAAAAGCAAACGTACCAATTAAGGCTACAGGTACTGCTAATACTGGGATTAAAGTAGATCTCCAATCCTGTAAGAAAATAAATACTACTAAAGCTACTAAGAAGAAAGCTTCTAATAGGGTAGAAATTACCGCACTAATTGAGGCTTCTAAGAAACGAGAAACGTCGTACGCTAAGTTATAATCCATTCCCGGAGGGAAAGACGTTTCTTTAAGCTCAGCCATTTTAGCTTTAACGTTCTCAATAACCTCAGATGCGTTAGAACCCGGGCGTTGTTTCATCATGATAGAAGCCGATGGTTTTCCGTCTGTTTTAGAAACCATTCCGTAGTTCATAGCCCCAAATTCTACTTTTGCTACATCTTTAAGCTTAAGGATAGATCCGTCTGCTCTGGATTTAATAGCAATATCTTCGTATTGTTTTGGTTCGTAAAATTTACCGGTATATTTTACAACGTATTGTAAAGGACTGTTTGTTTTACCAGATGTTTCTCCAACTTTTCCTGGAGCAGCAGATACGTTTTGTTTTTGTAAAGCTAAAACAACCTCGTCTGCAGAGATGTTATAGGCCATCATTTTTTGAGGGTCTAACCACACACGCATTGAGTATTCTTTTTGCCCCATAATCTCGGCTCTACCAACACCGTCAATACGTTTTAATTCTTGAAGGATGTTAATGTCCGTGAAGTTAAAGATAAATTGTTCGTCCTGGCTCTCTTCTGTACTTGTAATATTTAAGTACATAAGCATAGAGTTAACTTCTTTCTCTGTAGTTACACCGGCTCTAATTACCTCCTCTGGTAATTCATCTAAAATAGTTGTTACACGGTTTTGTACGTTAACGGCAGCTACGTCTGGGTCAATCCCTACCTCAAAGAAAACTTGAATAAGGGTTAAACCATCGTTAGAGGTAACTGTTGACATGTAGGTCATCCCTGGTACTCCGTTAATAGCACGCTCTAGAGGTAAGGCCACTGCTTGAGCAGATACTTCGGCGTTAGCTCCTGTATATTTTGCTGTAACGGTTACAGATGGTGGTACAATGTCTGGGAATTGCGTAACGGGTAATTGGAAAATTGCAAAAACCCCAAGCAAAACAATAAATATGGAAATTACAAGCGAAAGAACTTTTCGCTTGATAAACATTTCAACCATAATAGTTTAATTTAAATATAAAACACTTATTTTTTAATGGCAATTACATCACCATCTCTTAGAGACTGAGTACCCTCAAATACAATAACATCACCTGGGTTAATACCAGATTTTACAAGATAAGAATCTGTTAATGTTGCAGCAATTTCAATACTTTTCATACTCACCTTGTTCGATTTGTCAACAACAAATACATAAGTTTTGTCTTGGATAGAAAAAGTTGATTTTTGCGGAATGATTAGGGTGTTTTTCTCTTCTTCAGAAATCACTAATTTTCCTGAAGTTCCGTGTTTAATTAAATTATTTGGGTTTTTAAAGGCAACTTTATATTGGATAGATCCTGTTGCTTTATCGATTTCACCTTCGGCTGTTAATAAACTACCTTTAAAATCGTGAGTATCTCCGTTAGGAAGGATAAGTTCAATTTTTTGTTGTTTCCCAATTTTATCGTTTGCTAATAACTCAAAATATAAATTTTCGGGTAAAGAAAAGTAAGCGTAAACCTCTGAAAGGTTTGATACTGTAGTAAGTAAAGTTCCCTCAGGCACCATACTACCTTCTTTTAAAGGAATACGGTCGATAACCCCGTCAAAGGGAGCTCTGATAGATGTAAATTCTATTTTTTGTTGTACAGTAGCTTTTTCTGCTTGTGCATGCGCTACTTTTGCTTGAGCAGCTGCACGTTTAGCTTTTGCCAATTCTAACTCGTTATCAGCAATAACTTTTTTATCGAATAATATTTGAAGTTGTTTTACCTCGACACTAGCCATTTTTAAATCCGCTTCTGCTTGTTGTAATAGGGCAGAGGCTTTTAAAAGCTCCATACGTAACTCCGCATCACTAATTTTAAATAAGACTTGTCCGTTTTTAACTTGCTGACCCTCGTTAACAAAGATACTTTGTAACAAACCAGGAATACGAGCATGAAT
>CAVBJB010000027.1:9391-12504 GCA_963595625.1 Lachnospiraceae bacterium
TATGAATCTCGATGTTCTTTTTAGCTTGAATATCTGCTACAAATTGGTTTGTAATTAAGGTGTCTTTTTGTTGAACTCTTAAAACGGGGTATTGTTTGGTTTCAGTAGTTTTAGAATCGTTGTTTTTTGAGCATGAAGCTGCAAATAATATAGCACTTAAGCTTATTATAGTGTATTTAAAATTCATTTTAATTCATATTTAGTTATTTATTTAAACGGTAATAAATACTAAATATTAAAATAATTGGAAAAGATAGAGGTTTAACCTATGGGCAGTAAGTATAGGTTCTACTAAATAGATATAAAAACTGTTCTTTTTTAAAATACTTTGTATAATAAAAAAAGTAGATTTAGTTTCTATTTCTAAATACGGGTTTAAAGTAACGTCTTTAGATTGCTGGACTCTTCTAGTTGAGTTATAAAACTCTTGATCTACATAATCCTCATAATCTACATCAACTTCTGTTTGAATTTCTTCATAACAATAAAAGCCCGCAGGTTGGTCTTCTTCCTCTAAAAAAGAAATAGAGAAAACAAGGATACTTAATACAAAGAAAAATCTAAAAATAAATTTCATGATTTTTTAGTGCGGGTAATGATGTTAGTTATTATATGGCGTAAAGGTAAGTTAAAATTAAGGAATTTAAAAGGCTAAAACAAAAAAATGGCTGATTTGAATAAATCAGCCATTTTGTATTAATATTGTTCAGAAGCGTTAGGGAAGTCAAGTGATTTAACATCAGTAACGTATTGTCCAATTGCTTTTGTCATATCTTCATAAAGATTCATATATCTGCGAAGGAATTTCGGACTAAATTCGTGAGTCATACCAATCATATCGTGAACCACTAAAACCTGGCCGTCTACTCCGCTACCAGCTCCAATACCGATGATTGGAATTTGAACTTCTTTAGCAACTTGTTCTGCAAGTTTTGCAGGAATTTTTTCTAAAACAATTGCAAAACATCCAATTTTTTCAAGCATTTTAGCATCCTCAATTAATTTAGTAGCTTCCGCCTCTTCCTTTGCTCTAACTGTATAAGTACCAAATTTATAGATAGATTGTGGCGTTAACCCAAGGTGCCCCATTACAGGTATTCCAGCACCTAAAATTTTCTTTATACCGTCTTTAATTTCTTTACCACCTTCAAGTTTTAATGCGTGAGCTCCACTTTCTTTCATTACTCTTATGGCTGAATCTAATGCTTTTTTTGAGTCTGATTGATACGTACCAAAGGGTAAGTCCACAACAACTAATGCTCTGTTAACACCACGTACAACACATGAAGCATGGTAGATCATTTGGTCTAATGTAATCGGTAAGGTAGTTTCGTGTCCTGCCATTACATTACTTGCCGAGTCTCCTACTAAAATTACATCTACTCCTGCAGAATCCACAATTTTAGCCATGGTATAATCGTAAGCGGTTAGCATGGAGATTTTTTCTCCGTTAGTCTTCATATCAAAAAGTGATTTTGTAGTCACTATTTTGTAATCTTTTTTTGCAACAGACATTTTTTAAGTTGAATTTTTTTAGTTGAATTGTAAAGTTAATTAAAATATATAAACAGTTATTTTTTTAACAATAATTATTTAAATTTTAAAAAGAAAAATCTCTTAATAAAATTAAGAGATTTTGTAATATTTAACAGTCCGCCATGTTTACGGCTACTGCAAGTCCACCTTCTGAGGTTTCTTTATATTTGTTGTTCATGTCTTTTGCCGTCATCCACATAGTATTGACTACTTTGTCTAATGGTACTTTGGCGTGTTTAGGATCTGTTTCTAAAGCAAGTTCTGCTGCGTTAATTGCTTTTATGGCTCCCATAGTATTGCGTTCTATACATGGAATTTGTACTAAGCCTCCAATAGGATCACAAGTTAAACCAAGGTGATGTTCCATTGCAATTTCTGCCGCAATTAAAACTTGTTCTGGAGTTCCTCCCATAACTTCACATAATGCAGCTGCTGCCATTGCAGAGGATACACCAATTTCGGCTTGGCAACCTCCCATTGCTGCAGAAATAGTTGCGCCTTTTTTAAAGATACTTCCTATTTCACCTGCAACAAGTAAAAATTGTTTTATTTGCTCTTTATCTGCTTTATGATTTTCAATAACTAAATAGTACATAAGTACTGCAGGTATTACACCAGCACTTCCGTTAGTTGGTGCTGTTACCACCCTTCCTAATGATGCATTTACCTCGTTTACAGCTAATGCAAAACAACTTACCCATTTTAGGATTTGTCGAAATTTTACTTCGGTTTTACGTATGGTGTGTAACCAGTCCTTTGGTCCATGATAGGGAAGTACACCTATTAGATTTTTATGCATATCATAGGCTCTGCGTCTTACATTTAAACCGCCCGGTAATATACCTTCGGTATGACATCCTATGTATATACATTCTAACATGGTATCCCAAACGCGTAAAAGTTCTGTCTCTACTTCATCCTCTGATCGTAATGATAGTTCGTTTTGGTAAACTATTTCAGAAATTTTTTTGTTTTGATTTTGGCAAAACGCTAATAATTCATCTGCTTTTTCAATTGGAAAAGGAAATTCTCTTTTAGCAGCCTCTTTAGCATTATTGGTGTTTTGTTCCTCTTTAACCACAAAACCTCCGCCTATACTATAAAAATAGGATTCGTAAACTTCCTCTTTTGTGTAAGCAGTAAATTTTAATCCGTTTGCGTGGAAGGGTAAAAAGTTTTTATTGAAGATAATGTCTGTATCTGGATTAAATGCTATAATACTGCTTTCGCCTAAAAATAACTCTTTTTTATTTTTAATAGCAGTAATTATAACGTCAATACTTTCTACTGGGATGTATTCTGGATCAGCTCCGCTTAAACCAAGCATAACAGCAAGGTCTGTAGCATGTCCGATCCCTGTGAGAGATAGAGAACCAAATAAGTCAACCTGAACTCTTTGCGTAAGTTCTAAGATATTTCGTTCTCTAATTTCTCTAAGGAAAATTTCAGCAGCTCTCCAAGGTCCTAGAGTATGCGAGCTCGACGGTCCAATGCCAATTTTGAGCATGTCAAAAACAGAGATGCTTTTGACATGCTCAAAATTGGCATTGGACCGTCGAGCTCGCATACTCTAGGAC
>CAVBJB010000028.1:0-6856 GCA_963595625.1 Lachnospiraceae bacterium
GTAGTTGTAAGCTCCGTAGCAGTAAGTTTTAAAACTTTTAATTTATAAGTTGCAGTTGTACCAACTTCTGTAATATATAAAAAGCCATTTTTAAGTTCGTAGGTAAAAGAGGCATCATTTAAACGGCTACAATTATCGTAATGTAAATTATAGGAACCTAAGGATAGTAATCCTAAATCCATGTAATCCTCACCGCAAGAGTGATCCCAATTATAGATATTATTTCTACCCTCTTGAGCTTCATAAGGAACCCAACGCCCTAAAATTAATACGTCGTTTATATTTCTATTATCATCCTCGTCACTACAGCCCAAAAACATAAACACCATGACAAGGGCCATACCTATTTTTAATACACTTTTCATATTTACATGTAAATTCAAGCTTAAAAATACTATAATTAAGCCATTATACAAAATAAAAAAGAGCCTACACTAGGTGTAAGCTCCTTTTCAAGATAAATATTATAAGTAAAGATTGCCTTAGTCGTTAAGCTTAAGTACAGCCATAAACGCAGATTGTGGAATCTCAACATTACCAACCTGACGCATACGCTTTTTACCCGCTTTTTGTTTTTCTAATAACTTACGTTTACGAGAAATATCCCCTCCGTAACATTTAGCCGTTACGTCCTTACGTAAAGCCTTAATAGTTTCACGAGCAATAACCTTAGCACCAATAGCCGCTTGGATAGGAATATCAAACTGCTGGCGTGGGATTAACTCACGTAACTTTTCGCACATTTTTTTACCAATGGTATACGCATTATCCTCGTGAATTAACGCCGATAAAGCATCCACATTCTGTGCATTTAATAATACATCTAAACGTACTAATTTAGACGTACGCATTCCTATTGGGTGGTAATCAAAAGACGCGTACCCTTTAGAAACTGTTTTTAATCTATCGTAAAAATCAAATACAATCTCAGCCAACGGCATATCAAACGTTAATTCCACACGCTCCGGTGTTAAATACGTTTGGTTTGTAATTTGACCACGTTTTTCAATACATAAACTCATTACTTGACCTACGAAATCAGCCTTCGTAATAATAGTAGCTTTAATATACGGCTCCTCTACACGGTCTAATTTAGACGGTTCAGGTAAATCAGATGGGTTGTTAACAATAAACGGAGTTTCAGGATCCTTTTTAGTGTACGCAAAGTACGACACGTTAGGTACCGTAGTAATAACCGTCATGTTAAACTCACGCTCTAAACGCTCTTGAATAATTTCCATGTGTAACATTCCTAAGAAACCACAACGGAAACCAAAACCTAAAGCGGCAGAACTTTCAGCCGTAAACACTAAAGAAGCATCGTTTAACTGAAGTTTCTCCATAGACGCACGTAAATCCTCGTAATCCTCAGTATCAACCGGATAAATACCAGCAAATACCATAGGTTTTACGTCCTCAAAACCAGTAATCATTTCCTGAGTTGGTTTTGCAGCATCTGTAATCGTATCTCCTACTTTTACCTCTTTTGCTTCCTTAATCCCAGAAATTAAGTACCCTACGTCACCGGTAGAAATTACTTGTTTAGGTACTTGGTTTAATTTTAACGTTCCAATCTCATCAGCATAATATTCATTACCAGTAGCCATGAACTTAATTTTCTGATTCTTTTTAATTTGACCGTTAATTACACGGAAAATTACCTCAATCCCACGGAAAGGGTTATAAACCGAGTCAAAAATTAAAGCCTGTAACGGAGCTTCCGGATCTCCCTTAGGAGCAGGAATACGCTCTACAACAGCCTCTAAAATCTTATCAACACCAAAACCTGTTTTTCCAGACGCGTGAATAATATCTTCTAATTTACAACCTAGTAAATCCACAATATCATCACTTACCTCCTCTGGATTTGCAGACGGTAAATCCACTTTATTTAAAACCGGAATAATCTCTAAATCATTCTCTAAAGCTAAATAAAGATTCGAAATCGTTTGCGCTTGGATACTTTGAGCCGCATCCACAATTAATAAAGCACCCTCACACGCCGCGATCGAACGAGAAACCTCGTAAGAAAAGTCAACGTGACCAGGAGTATCAATAAGGTTCAAAATAAATTTTTCCCCTTTGTGTTCATATTCCATTTGGATAGCGTGAGACTTAATCGTAATTCCTCTCTCACGTTCTAAATCCATACTATCTAATAACTGCGCTTGAGCTTCACGAGCTGTAACCGTCTGTGTAGCATCCAATAAACGGTCTGCTAAGGTACTTTTCCCGTGGTCAATATGGGCGATAATACAAAAGTTTCTGATATTCTTCATCGTCGTATATTGTTCTTTTTTAGGGCGTGCCCCGCCTTTTAATGGGCGGGTCGGGCTATCCGCTCATAGTCCTCGTGCTATCGCACTTGCGGGCTATACGCTCCTATCCCTCACGCATTTGTCTTAATTTGCAAATATAATCCAAAGTTTACACAATTAAACTATATTTTTTCTCTTCCATCTAAAATAATTTTAAATGATTTTATACCCATACTTAAAAATATAATTTTCGTTAAAATCCCCCATTTTCAACATTTAACACTTCATAAATACTACAGACTTTACACTTTCGTTTCTATACTAATTATTCTTTTATACGCACAATATGAGTAAAGTACATGCAAAAAATGACGGGGTACACTTTGTCACGAACATTAGTAATTCAAATTTATCTTTAATTGCGGATTTGCCCATTGCATCCGGTGGTACCAATGCTGGATTTTCTCCAATTGATTTGTTGGCCTCTGCCCTTGCTGCGTGTACCGCCATGTTTATAACCGATTATTGTAAAAAACACAATTATGTAATTTTTGGGGTGGATGTTGAGGTACGCGTAGAAAGTAATGATGATGAATCAGAAACGCATTTTATACGCGACATTAAAATACAAGGGAACATTTCCCAAGACTTAAAACAAGAAGTTTTCGATGCGGCAAAATCTTGTCATTTACATAATATTCTTTCTGGGAATATTTCCATTCAATCAAATTTGCGATAGTTTTTAAAAAAGAATAGAGAGGGAATTTCCCTCTCTATTCTTTTATCATTTGTATAGGTTGTAACAACAACTTATTAACGGGGCATTTCTCAGCAATGTTTAATAAACGCTCTTTGGTCTTATCGTCTAAGTCACCAATCAGTTCAATTTTTTTATGAATTAATGTAGTTCCCGGTTGGGTTTCAGTATCAATTTTTACGTCTACCTTAATATCTTCTAACGGCCATTCCTTACGGTCAGCATACATACGTAAAGTAATTGTGGTACAAGCGGCTAATGCTCCTGCCAACAATTCCTTTGGGTTAGGACCTAAATTTGTTCCCCCTAAATCCACAGGTTCATCAGCAAAAAAAGTTAGTCCCTCCGTTTGGATTGTGGTTTTATATTTGTTTTTATTTATTGTTGCGTGTACTTGTGCCATACGTTATTCTTTTATTTTAGGTTCAGGGATAGGTACCCACTCGGTTTCGTTAGGTACTTTAGGGAAATTTTCGTTTTGTGCGGTCCAATCTGCTTTTGCTTTTTCTATACGCTCACGCGAGGTAGATACAAAGTTCCAGAAAATAAAACGCTCCTCCGGGAAAGCCTCACCTCCAAAAATATAAACGGTAGAATTTGGTAACAACTCAAAAGCACATAAATGAGCCTCTAGTGTAATTAATATTTGTTTTGGCCCAAATTCAGTTTCTTGACTTTTAACTCCACCTTCTAGAATATACAATCCACTCTCACCAAACAATTGATTTTTAAAATCAACCGTTTGTGTTTGCTGTGTGTTGTTTTTAACCTCTATCATGTATAAAGGAGAATGTACCGGAACCTGAGATTTGTGTCCAAACAATTCTCCTGCAATTAATTTAAATTCTAAATTATCTTGGTTCCAAGTTGGGATTCCCGAGGCGTCAATATGCGTAAAACTAGGCTCAGTTTCTTCGAGCTCTTTAGGCAAAGCAATCCAAATTTGTAATCCATGTAAAAACTTCTCGGATGTACGTAAATATTCTGGTGTTCGTTCCGAGTGTACTACGCCTTTACCAGCGGTCATCCAGTTAACGGCTCCAGGTTTAATTTCTATTTCTGTACCTAAACTGTCGCGGTGCATTACAGCCCCTTCAAACAAATAGGTAAGAGTGCTTAAACCAATGTGTGGATGTGGTGGAACATCTAAATTATCATATTCGCTTAGTTTTGCAGGTCCCATGTGATCTATAAATACAAAGGGTCCAATGTTGCGTTTTTGTCTAAAAGGCAACAAACGGCCTACTAAAAAGTTACCTATGTTAGCGGCAGTTTCTTCTTTTATATAATGTATGTTTGACATGCCATTTGAGTTTTATTTATTGTGATAAAAATATACGTTTTTTGGGACTAAAATCCTAACCTATGGTAAGAAATTTAGCTTAACGGCGCAGCTGCGTTAGGGATTGAGCGGTATGTTGGAGCTCTTTGCTGTAACGTAGTGTAGGCAAAAGCGACTAGCGAAAGCCCGACGCGACTTTTTAGGCGCGGAACGCCCTAAATGACTTGATACCCCTCAGTATCTTTTATAATTTTTCCATATTTTGTATTGAGCCCATGATAAAATAGACACATCCAGCCCTCGGCTACGGCTCGGCCAACTAATTTTTGCCTGATAAGGTTGGCCTCTTTAGGGAATTTGTCGCTTTTGGTTTGGAGTTTACTGCCTATCTGACCCTTTAAAGTAAGAATATCGCCACCAAAAAAGATGTGTTCCCCTTCCTCTTGAATATGGAATACGGTATGAAAATCGGTATGACCGCCTGTAAATTCATAAGATATGGTATCAGATATTTTACCGTCACCCTCAAAAAATTGTACCGCGCCACTCGCTAATAAATAATCGAAGCCTTTGTAATGATAAGGTCTGCGTGGGTCGTTTACACAATCCCATTCCGGTTTGCTGATGTGGTAAGTTGCGTTTGGAAAGTTGAGTATAAATTGTTTGTCTTGAAAGCGAACCAGGCCGCCCACATGATCGCGGTGTAGGTGTGAAAGTAAGACTTTAGTTACGTCTTGCGGTTTTATACCTACTTTTTCGAGGTTCTGAAAAAGGATAAGATTTCCCACTGGCGTGGTTTTGCCTAAGCCGGTGTCGAGTAATATAATGTCGTTTTTGGTTTTTACAACAAAGGGTTGAACGTCTAGAAACATAGCGCCTCTAAAGTCTTTTTTGTTTTGTGTTTGATGGTTAAAGGGCACAAATTTATGAGATTGGTCTATAACAAAACTCCCCTCGTGTAAGGCAAAAAATTCCATGTGTTGTTGTATTTAGTTTGTTAGCTTAAAAAGCTAAATTTAGTTTAAAATATTCATTTAGGCTAGAGTCTTAATAGGCTTTGGTTGTAATGGATACCTAAGGATTAACGATTTTTTGGTTTCAATATGTCGAAAATATGGCGTAATTTTGCAAAAATTTTTTGGAATGATTAAGATAGGAAACATAGAATTACCGGATCACCCATTATTACTAGCGCCAATGGAGGATGTTAGCGACCCTCCGTTTCGTAGGTTGTGTAAAATGCATGGTGCGGATTTAATGTACTCGGAGTTTATCTCGTCTGAGGGGTTAATTCGTGACGCTATTAAAAGTAAAATGAAGCTGGATATTTTTGATTACGAACGTCCGGTGGGAATTCAGATATTTGGTGGTGACGAGGAAGCTATGGCACTATCTGCCAAAATTGTTGAGACAGTACGTCCGGATATAGTTGATATTAACTTTGGTTGCCCAGTTAAAAAAGTGGTTTGTAAAGGTGCTGGAGCTGGTGTTTTAAAGGACATTGACTTAATGGTTCGTTTAACAGAAGCTGTTGTTAAGTCTACAAGTTTGCCTGTTACGGTTAAAACCCGATTAGGTTGGGATGAGGAAAGTATTAATATTGATGAGGTAGCTGAGCGTTTACAAGATGTAGGAATTCAGGCTTTAACCATCCATGCGCGTACGCGTTCGCAAATGTATAAAGGACACTCGGACTGGACACATATTGCACGTGTTAAAAACAACCCACGTATAAAAATGCCAATTTTTGGTAACGGGGATATTGACTCGCCACAGAAAGCATTGGAGTACAAAAACAAATATGGTTTAGATGGTATGATGATTGGTCGTGCGGCAATTGGCTATCCTTGGATTTTTAATGAGATTAAACATTATTTTGAAACGGGTGAAATTTTAGCTCCACCAACCATGGTTGACCGTTTAGAGGCTGCAAAAAATCATTTAATTTGGAGTACGGAGTGGAAAGGTGAACGCGTAGGTATTGTAGAAATGCGACGCCACTATACCAACTACTTTAAAGGAATTCATGGTTTTAAAGCGCACCGTCAAAAATTAGTTACTACAGATAATTTAGATGAGTTATTACAAGTGTTTGAAGATATAGCTGCTTTTTATAAAGATTATGATTTAGAACAACAATAAAAAAACGAGAGCTTTAAGCTCTCGTTTTTTTTATGCGCATAATTGCAATTTGGTTTCTAGAAGTTGTTTTTTAGTATTGAAAAAAGAATCTGAACAAATTTGCAACATATTTTCTCTGCAATGATAAAGTAAATCTAATAACTCAACATTAAAGTTTTCGTCTTGAATGTAGGATTGTGTATGTTTTATAAATTTATTTAGATTTTCTACTTGCTCTTCTTTTAAAGGGAGATGAATCATTAATTTTGATAAGAAATTCTTGAACTCTATTTCTTGGGTACTAAATTTTTTTATTGTTTTTTTAGCTTCTAAAATTTCCGTTTCATTTTGTAAACGTTCAAAAAAGTGGGTGATATTTTTATAATGAACTTCTGCTTCGTCGTATAAGGAATCTGTAAAAATGTATTTTTTATAAAT
>CAVBJB010000028.1:6866-12222 GCA_963595625.1 Lachnospiraceae bacterium
AATGGAAACTTTTTTGAAATATGAAAATATGAGTTGATCATGTTTTTCAATTTCCTTTTTAAGATCGGCCATTTCATTCGAAAGGATTTTGATGATTGACATGGCTTTTTTTCGTGAATATTTAATACCGTTATAATCAAAAGATCGAATGTTGTTTTCTTCTTTTAAAATTTCTGTCAAATCGTCTAAATCCGATTGCAAGACTCTTTGTTTATCAAGAAGGTTTAGTTTTTCTGAATCAAACAAAGTTTGAAGGGTTACATCACTTGGAATTTCAATTTCTGTGTTTATATCTAAAATAGGATTTTTGTAATCGTAATAATTGTTATAACATGCATTAAAAGAATTTTCTTTATAAAACTCATTGTAACAAGAGGCTAAAGATTCAGTATCTAAAAAGGTTATTTCTACCTCTTCTTCATTTTCTGGATATAATTTTTTAGTAAACGTTTCTTGTAGTGCAGTTGCATCATTAAAATAATTAAATGCCCCCTTTGTAGAAATGCTTTGTGATGGTATGTTTAATTTTTCTAAAGCTTTAATACGCTCCTCATTTGTAGGGTGAGATGCCCATTGATCCTTAACCACGATTTGTTTTTGGTAGTTGTTGTGAACCTCTTCATGACTTATATAAAGTGAATCTCCTTTTATGGCATATCCTTTTTCTTTAGCTAAATTATGAAGGACAACGGTATAGGTGTGATAAAAATTGGTAACTTGTTTATGCTTTGTACTTAGGTTATTTAAAAAAGAAAAAGTTCTATTTAAGGCAATTTCTCCAGCTTCAAATTTATTAAATGCGTTTATACACACTTCACTCCCTACAACGTTTGCGGCCACTTCGTCCGCATGAAATTCCATTTGTCTGGAAAGAGCCATATATTGTTTTCTTACAAGCATAAAAAGTTTAGTTAGCAAGTAAATATTAGCCATCATAATGTATTTAGCTAATAACATACATAATGTAAAGATAAAATGAACATTACTTGCCTTTTCCATTTGTTCGTTTAAAATCATTTTCATAAATCATGTGATATACAATTTTATTAAAATTGTATATGTAGCTTCCTACCTTCATGGTTCTTTGTGCAAAATGACCGAATTCGTGAGCTAAAATCCCCTTTAGTTCATCCTCAGACATTAAGTTAACCAAACTTAAACCAATGTGTAGGTTTTTACGCGTAGGAAAAAACATGCTCATGAAGGATGAATCATAAAAAACAGAAGCGTTTAACTCATTTGACAAATACACTTTTTTAGGAAAATCAGTCCCAACCTTTAAAACGATTTCGTCGATTATAGCATATAATTTGGGATGGTCTTTTCTCTGAATTTCAACTAAACCTTCGTCGTTAAATTTAGTTGAGGAAAAAATAAATTTAAATAGAAAAATAACAATCATAATAGCAGCCATAATACTACCTCCAAACAATAGTAGGGTAATAAAATTTAATTTAATAGCTATTATTTTAATTGCTAAGCCAATAATGGCAAGAGCCGCAGCTAAAGTAAGGGATACAAGTAGTATATAGCAAATTATAAATAATACAATGGTAACAATAGCTTTTGTAGTTTCTTGTTTAAATTTTTTGGATAATAAAATATTCATTTTGTCTTTTAGATTGGTTTAGCAAAGAAAATATTTTAACATTTAAAACAAAAAAAAAATCTACCTTAAAAAGATAGATTTTATAGTAATTACTCCTTTGGAGTATCGTTTATAATATGTACAGGACTTGCAAGGAAAGGATTATTGAATCCTTTATCATGTAATGCTGTAGAAATTTCTTCTTGTACTTGAGTACTCATGGCAGAATAATCAGGTTTTGCGCTCCAAACTCGTATAGTTAAAACAACCCCGCTGCCTCCAATTTCTTTTACAAAAACATCCGGTTTAGGTTCTTTTAATACACGTTCGTCTTTTAGTAAGGTTTCTTCAATAACTTCTTTTACTTCTTTTAAATTATCAGAAAAGCTTACAGTTGTTGTAAACTCGTATCTGCGTTTTGTGATTTTAGAGAAGTTTCTGATTACAGAATTTGCTAAAGGTCCGTTCGGACTAAAAACCATAATTCCATTATTGTTTATTAAAGTGGTGTATAAAAGGTCAATTTTTTGAACCGTACCTTCCGTACCCGAACTATTTTCTATATAATCCCCCACTTCATACGGTCTAAAAATTAAAATTAAAACCCCACCAGCAAAGTTTGATAACGATCCTTGTAAGGCAGATCCAACTCCAAGTGCCACTGCAGACATTACCGCAATGAAAGATGTGGTTTGGATCCCCACGTTAGATATTACCGTGATAATTAAAAGTGCATATAAAACAAAACTAATGATAGATCGTAAAAACCCACGTAATGAAGGGTCTAAACTGCGGGCTGCAAATCTTTTATCAATTAATTTTAAAAGCGTTTTTATAAAAAACAACCCTAAAAACAAAAGGATTAAACCCAACAATATATTCGGGATTGCACTACTGGTTTTTGTAATAATGGTTGTTAAGGCTAACTCTAACTTATTTACAGTTGTTGAAACCGTCTCAGTAACTGCTGCAATAGGTTGTGGTTCTTGGTTGGTCATAAATATAGGCTATTCTTTAATTAAATTGTTTTTTACGCGACTACTTGCTATAAGTGAAGATATACTACCAAAGCAAATTACAGTTATTAATACAATAACGATGTTTTTAAATTCAAATTTAGTTGGGTAAGGTAAGCTCGAACTAATCATCACAAGCTCAAACTGTTGTTGTAAAACAACCAAAACAATACCAAGTACCAAGCCAATACAAGCACCAATTAAGGTAACAAGTAACCCTTGGTAAAAAAATATTTTGCGCAGGTCGTTAATTTCTGCTCCTAAATTAAAAAGGGTTTTTAGATTAGGTAATTTTTCTAAAACCATCATAATTAGGGCACCCACCAAATTAAACAAAGCTAAAATAATGACCAAAGTAAAAATTAAATACACCGCTAAATTTTCCGTATTCAGCATACGGTATAAGCTTTCATTTAATTGTGCCCTGTTTTTAACATCTACCGTTTGGTTAAAAAGAGTGTCTAAAAAAGCAACAGCCTCTGCCTCTGTATATCCTTGCGCTAACTTAAACTCCAACGCACTCACAGCATTAGGGTTTAAATTAAGTAGTTCACGGGCCATTTTAATATCGGTAAAAATATATTTTTGATCCAGCTCTTCGCTGATAGCATAAATTCCAACCGGAATTAAAACCTCCTGATTAAAAGCCTCTCTACTATCAATAGTTCCTTTACCCGGTTTAGGAGCCAGAACCTCTAAATTATTTTCATAATCAAAAAGGCCAAGACCTAATTTATCAGCAATTACATAACCTGCAACCGCTTGGTAGGAATTGGGCTGAACCCATTGCCCAGAATACAACTTATCGCTTAAGTTAACAATATGTACAAAGTTGCTGTCTATCCCTTTTATATAAGCCACCTGTTGTTTACCGTTAAACGAAAACAACACGCGCTCCTCAACAACCTCGCTATAAGCACTAAAAATTTTAGACTCGCGCAGTTTATTTTTAACCTCAGTATTTAGATTTAAAACCTTACCCGATTTCGGGAAAATTTTAAGCTCCGGATCCATTTGGTTGGTAAACGATAAAGACAATTCTCGTAACCCACTAAAACCAGACATCACCACAAAAAGAGCCATAGTACTCACAATAATACTTAAAGAGGCAATCGCCGTAATAATATTTATTGCGGTACTCTTACTAAAACTAACACTGTAACGTTTAGCAATGTAAAAAGGAAAATTCAACTTACGATTTTTTTCTTCTATCTAATAAACTTCTATCCTCAATAGGGTTTTCCTCTGCTTTTAAAGCATTGTCAATTTTTTCAATATAATCCAAACTATCGTCAATGTAAAACATTAAATTAGGCACACGGCGTAACTGTTGTTTTACACGTTGCGCAAGCTCGTGTTTAATAAGCGGAGCATTTGTTTTAATAGCCGTTAAAAGTTCCGCTCCTTTATTAGCTGGGAAAATACTTAAATATACCTTAGCGATCGAAAGGTCTGTAGTAACACTAACCTTAGATACCGATATAATTAAATTCGAAATATTATTCTTACGCACCTCGCCTTGCAAAATATCCACTAAATCCTTTTGCAAAACTGTTCCTATCTTTTTCTGTCTATTTGTTTCCATAGTGCAAAAATACAATTTTTTAACTAGCATTATTTGTTTAATTTTAGAAGCGTAAGCGCTTGGGCTTAAAATTTTCCATTTTCCCGCTTTACGCTCTATCTTTTTTAACGGGCAAAGCCCTTTTAAAAAAGGATGCCGCTCCAATCGGGGCTAAAAGTAAACGTTAGTACACAAAACAAAAATATATAAGAATGAAAAAAATTGAACACATTGGTATTGCCGTTAAAAGCCTAGAAACCTCAAACCTATTATTCGAAAAACTATTAGGCGTACCTGCATACAAACAAGAAGAAGTAGCAAGCGAGGGCGTAAAAACATCGTTTTTTATGAACGGTCCAAACAAAATTGAACTTTTAGAGGCTACAAACCCGGACTCTCCTATTGCAAAATTCCTCGAAAAAAAGGGAGAAGGCATCCACCACATTGCTTTTGACGTAGAAAATATTGAAGAAGAAATAAAAAGATTAAAAGCCGAAGGTTTTACAGTTTTAAACGAAACGCCAAAGCAAGGTGCTGATAATAAATTAGTTGCTTTTTTACACCCTAAAGGCACTAATGGAGTGTTGGTAGAGTTGTGTCAAGAAATTAAAAAATAATAAGAAAAATTTCACACGAACACTTGCGCGGAATTAAAATTTGTAGTAATATTGCATCGCTAACAACTCATAGCGCGGTCCTATAGCTCAGTTGGTTAGAGCACCTGACTCATAATCAGGTGGTCCCTGGTTCGAGCCCAGGTGGGACCACAATTACATATTACAAAGCCTTGTAAACTAACACTTTACAAGGCTTTTTCTTTTTTAGGGGACAAATAAGGGGACGGAATACTCAATAATCTAAAAAAACAGCAGGTTTAGAAATTCTAAACCTGCTGTTAAAAGTATTTTTATTTAAAATCAGAAGTTCTCATTATTCTCTAACTCTAATGAATCCTGAGTAAATTCTTCTATATGAAATTTACCGTCTGAAAACCACTTACATTTGACTTTACCATAAAATTTTTTTTGACCAGTTATAAGATCAGCAGTTTCAATATTATTTTCAACTGTCATAGTAACACTACCTGACCTTAAAACCACCAAATCCCCTATATTAAATTTTTTTTCCATTTTATGTTTTTTTTTAAATTATCACAAACAATAATACAAAAATAAAATAAATTTAATA
>CAVBJB010000029.1:0-12030 GCA_963595625.1 Lachnospiraceae bacterium
GGAAAAGCTACGGCATTAGCTTTTGCCAAAGAAGGAATTAACGTGGCAATTACAGGACGAAATGAAGAAAATTTAATAGAAACTGTTAAAGAAATTGAAGCTTTAGGTGTAAAAGCAACTTACGCTGTTTTTGATATTTCTAATTATGATGAAGTTAAAACTGGAATTGCTAAAATTAAAGAGGTTTTTACAACTATAGATATTTTAGTAAATAACGCAGGTATTGCACAGTTTGGTTCTTTTTTAGAAATGGATCCAAAAACATGGGTTGATATTGTAAATACAAACCTTTTAGGTGCTTATTACGTTACTAGAGAGGTATTACCATCTATCATTGCAAACGGTAAAGGTGATATCTTTAATGTATCCTCAACAGCGGGATTAAATGGTGGAGCTGGTACATCAGCGTACTCAGCATCAAAATTTGGTTTAATAGGATTGTCTGAATCTGTTATGAGAGAAGTACGTAAACACAATATCAGAGTTTGTACTTTAACTCCATCTACAATTGCATCAGATATGTCTAAAGAATTAAATTTAACTGACGGAAATCCTGATACTGTTTTACAACCTGAGGATTTTGCAGCTTTAATTGTAGGAACAATTAAATTACCTAGAAGAGCTTTATTAAAAACAGCTTCTATTTGGTCAACAAATCCATAAAAATATTTCATACGGCACAAATTTGTGCCGTATTTTTTTTTAAATTTACATTCGCTCTAAATAAAATGAAAATGAAAAAACCTTGTCTACCTGCATTTGTATCAGCCTTATTATCTTTAGCTTTTGTAATTGTATCTATCAATATATTAAGCATATCCATTACAAATCAAATCCTTTGGAAAACAATTGCCTCTAGCTTTTCAATTTTAATTTTTTCTTCAGCTATAATATTAAACATTGCAACGATATTAAAACTACGTTGTTTAAAATAGTTAATCTACATTAACAATATCTTCTTTAAAAAAGGGTTAATTTTATATTGAACATTAAACGGGGATATATGGAATTAGGAATTTCGATGTTTGGGGACGTACAATACAATCTACAAACCGGAGAAAAATATTCATCGCAACAGCGATATAAAGAAATGCTAGAACAAGTTAAACTAGCCGATGAGGTTGGTCTAGACTATTTTGGTATGGGAGAACATCACCGTGAGGATTATACCGTAACCTCACCCCAAATGTTTTTAGCTGCTGCAGCATCAATTACAAAAAACATAAAATTAGGTAGCGCCGTTTCTGTAATCAGTTCCTCAGATTCGGTACGTTTATACGAAGACTTTGCAACTTTAGACAATCTATCAAATGGTAGAGCAGAATTAATGGCCGGAAGAGGAAGTTTTATTGAATCGTTCCCTCTTTTTGGTTACAATCTAGACGACTACGATAATTTATTTGAAGATAAATTAATGCTACTTTTAGAATTAAATAATACCATTGATTCTAAAATAAATTGGAACGGTAGATATACTCAAAACTTAGTAAATCAAGAAATTTATCCTAAACCAGTCCAAGGTAAATTACCTATTTGGATTGCCGTAGGCGGTACAACATCTTCTGTTAGGCGTGCTGCACGTTTAGGATTACCAATCACTTTTGCTATCATTGGCGGATTACCCATAAATTTTAAACCTCTGGTTGATTTTTACAAATCCGAATATATTGCTTCGGGACATCCCGAAAGTGAAATGCAAGTTTGTATAAATTCGCATGTTTTTGTTGGTGAAGACGATTCGATTAGAGATGTTTATTACCCGTACTACGGAGCACAAATGGATCGAGTAGGTAAAAGTCGCGGGTGGGCTCCGTTTACTAAAGAGGTGTTTGAAAATACAGCAAGACCAGAAGGAGCTTATTTTATGGGAGAACCTAACCAAATTATCGACAAAATACTTATGCAACACGAGTGGTTTGGTCACACCCGCTTTGTAGGCCAAATGGATGTAGGGGCACCTGATCATCATTTAATAATGAAATCTATTGAGCTTTTTGGAGACAAAGTAGCTCCCGCTGTTAGAAAAGCCCTTAAATAAACTATGAAAATAAACCCAAAACTAAAACAAATAATTTGCATATGGATAGCATTATTTCCTACCTCAATTGCAGTAAATTTTGTTTTAAAAGATCTCTTAATAAATCAACATTTTATAATAAAAATTCTAATTTCGACCGTAATTATAGTTCCCTTAATGGTATTGTTTTTTATACCATTGGTTACTAAAATAATTTCGCGTTGGTTAAAGTAAATATATTTATGACAAAGTTATTTTTGCCATTACAATTAAAAAATCAAACATTACAAAACCGTATTGTAGTTGCGCCAATGTGTCAGTACTCCGCAGAGAACGGATACGCTAATTCATGGCATTTTATGCATTTAGGTAAATTTGCTGCAGGTAAAGCAGGAGCAATTATACAAGAAGCAACAGCTGTAGTACCCGAAGGTCGAATTTCTTACAAAGATTTAGGACTTTGGGAAGACGGCCAAATAGATCAATTAAAAGAAATAACAGCTTTTATAAAATCACAAGGTTCTGTACCTGGAATTCAGTTAGCACATGCAGGTAGAAAAGCGTCTACCAACTTACCATGGATAGGCAGAGAACAATTTGGCCCAGAACACGAAAACGGTTGGCAAACAGTTGCACCGTCCCCTATTGCATTTCATGAAAAAGATCATTCGCCTGTAGAGTTAACTCAAGAGGATATTAAAGATTTAGTACAAAAATTTAAAGAGGCTTCAGTAAGAGCTGTTAAGGCAGGGTATGAAATAATCGAAATTCATGGAGCCCATGGTTATTTAATTCATCAGTTTTTGTCCCCTTTATGTAATTTAAGAACTGATGCCTACGGCGGAAGTTTTGAAAACAGATCTCGCTTTTTATTAGAAATTATAGATGCTGTAACTCCGGTATTAACTACTCAATCTTTATGGGTTAGACTTTCTGCATCAGATTGGGCAGAAGGAGGATGGGATGTTGTAGAAACTGTTGAACTTTGCAAAATCTTAAAAGCAAAAGGAGTTGAAGTTTTAGATATATCAAGCGGAGGAGCAGTAAAACATCAAGAAATAGATGTAAAACCAAACTATCAAGTTCCGTTTGCCGAGGCCGTTAAAAAAGGGGCTGATGTACTAACAGGAGCTGTAGGATTAATTACTACTGGTAAACAAGCCGAAGAAATTCTGCAGAACGACCAAGCCGATTTTATTTTAATTGGCCGCGAGTTTTTAAGAAATCCGCATTTTGTTTACGCTTGTAGCTTAGAATTAAATGAAGAAATAGCTTGGGCTAATCAATACGAAAGAGGAAAAGAATAATGGTATCCCTACAAGGCATTCATCATATTGCAATTATATGTTCGGACTATCAAAGATCTAAGGAATTTTATACAACAATTTTAGGATTTAAAATTATGCAAGAAGTTTATCGGGAGGATCGCAAATCCTATAAACTAGATTTAAGTTTAAATGAAATTTACACGGTAGAATTGTTTAGTTTTCCAGATGCTATTAACCGTCCTTCTTATCCTGAGGCTTGTGGATTACGTCATTTGGCCTTTAAGGTAGAAGATTTAGATAAGGAACTAAAGGTTTTAAAATCTTTAAACATTGCTTGTGAAGATATTAGGGTGGATCCTTATACGCATAAACGATTTAGTTTTTTTAGCGATCCCGACGGATTACCTTTAGAACTATACGAAGTTTAAGAACTGCTTTTAGCAGTTCTTTTTTTTTACAATACTTTAAAATTTGGCGAAGCGCGTTAGGGGGTGCAGCCTTGTTTGAGCTCCTTACGTAATGAAATGGAGGAAGAGCGAGGGCGTAACACCCGCCGTGCCCAATAAAAGGCACGGAACGCCCAAAATAAAATTACTTTTAGTAATTTAGCATGAAATTACAGACATGTTTTGACCTTTACTGAGGTTATATTTACAAAAATTTTACAATGAAAATACTACATACCGCTGACTGGCATTTAGGACAAACTTTTTACGATAACGATAGAACTCCAGAGCATTTGGCGTTTTTGAATTGGCTTTTTAAAACCATTAAAGAGGAAGAAATTGATGCGGTTTTAGTGAGCGGAGATGTGTATGACAATGCCAACCCAAGTCATAAAGCCATAGCTGTGTTGTATGAATTTATTCAGAAAATGCAGGCAGAATTACCAAACGTACAAGTAATTTTTACGGGAGGAAATCACGATTCAGCTTTACGTTTGGAGCAGCCTTTACCCCTACTCCAACATTCAAATATTACAATTATTGGCAGTTCTAAAATGGATGCGGAAAAACGCATTAGGTTTGAGGAATTGGTGGTGCGCTTAAACAATCCGGACGGTAAAGATGTGTTGTGTTTGGCAGTTCCGTTTTTACGTTTAGGGGATTACCCATTAAGCGAAAAAGGGACGTTTGAGTATGTTGAGGGGGTTCGAAATTATTACCAACAAGCTTTTGATTATGCTAAAACTTTAGCCACAAATAACGAACCTATTATTGCAATGGGACATTTACATGCTCGTGGTGTTAAAGTTGAGGACAGAGAGAGTGCGGAACGAGATATTATTGGTGGAGTCGAAATGATTAGTGGTAGCGATTTCCCAGAGGATTTGGCTTATGTTGCTTTAGGACATATACATAAAGCGCAAAAAGTGGGCGGACAAGAACATATTAGATATTGTGGTAGCCCAATTCCGTTATCTTTTGCTGAGAAAAATTACAAACATCAGGTATTAATTTTAACCTTTAAGGATGGTTTGGAAAACATTGAAAGTAAAGAAATTCCGGTTTTAATTCCGCTACTTTCTGTACCAAGCCAACCCAAACCATTTGCTGAAGTTTTAACAGCTTTAGATGCTTTGGAACTTGAGGTTAAAGATACTAAAACACCTCCATACGTAGAAGTTTTAGTAGATGTAACACAAATGGAGGCTAATTATGCTGAAATGATTAAACAACGTTTTGACTCGATCCGAGCCAAGTTGGTAAAAATTACGTCTGCCAAGCAAGTAATTTTGGAAGAAAATCAATCGGAATTTTTAAGCTTTGAATATTTAGATCAGGTAAAACCTATTGAATTTTTAGATCGAATTTTACACAGCAAGTTAGCCGAAGTAAAACCAAGTTTACAAGAAAAATTACACGGAGTTATTAAAGAAATAGAACAGAAAAAAGCAAACTAATGAAGATTTTAAGTGTAGAAATTACAAATATAACCTCGATTGAAGGGCCGTATTTGCTGAATTTTGAAGAAGATGTATTTGCAAACATTGGTTTATTTGGAATTACAGGTCCTGTGGGTGCGGGAAAATCTTCGATTATTGATGCCATTTGTTTGGGACTTTACAACACCACTCCGCGTTTAGAAAAAATTTCGAGTTCTATAAATATACAATACGAGGCTGAAAGTTTAAGTACCAGCAGCCCTCAAAACTTGTTGCGCCGTGGAGCTGCATCAGGACAGGTTTGCGTGCGTTTTACTGGGATTGACGGTAATATTTGGCGTAGCAATTGGATGTTACGTCGCTCCAGAAATCAAGCTACTGGTAAATTACAAAGTGTGAGTATGACTTTGTTTAACGAGAGTTTAAACGAAGAATTCCCAGACACTCGAATTACAAATATTTTACAAAAAATTAAAGAACTGATTAGTTTAGATTTTAAACAGTTTACTAAATCAGTGATTTTAGCGCAAGGAGATTTTCAGGCTTTTTTACATGCTGCAGATACAGACCGAGCACAAATTCTTGAAAAACTAACGGGTACAGAAATATATTCTGAAATATCGAGAGGGATTTTTGAAAATTACAGTCAAATTAAAGCTCAATTTGAACATTTTGATCAGCAAATTGCAGGCTTACAGTTGTTAAGTCCTGAGGATTTAGAGTTGATCAAAAATCAAGATCATTTGTTACAGGAGCAAAACAAAACTTTTAAAACTACTTTAGATAATTTTAAAGTTGTTGAGGATTGGTATGCTAAAAAACAAGAGTTAGAAAATCAGGTTTTAAACGCCAAAAATGCGTTACAACATATTGAATCAGAATTAGATGCTCAAAAAAACAATTCAGAATTAATTTCTAGGATTGAGCAAGTTCAAGACATTAAACCTATTTGGTTGGACGTTATTAACTTAACACAGTCTTCAGAAAATTTATCTCTTCAAATTAAAAATTTAGAAAAGGATAAAAATACGATAGAACTTAACGTTGATCAGCTAAAAAAACAAGTAGAGGCTACCGAAGAAAATCAAAAACGCCACGAACTTAAACAACAAGAAAACGAACCGCTGTATAAAAGTGCACGCGTTTTAGACAATGAGATTGAATCGATTACATCCGCAAACCTAAAAGACGAAAAAGAGATCAAGGATCGTAAAAATGCGATTGAATCTATTGTAAATGAGATTGAAGTGGATCAAAAATCGCTTCTGGAAATTCAAAAAAGTTTAACTCAAATAGAAACATGGTTTAGCGAGAATGCTCAAGTTAAAAATTGGGTAGAAAACGAACGTTTTTTACAAGATCAGTTTTCTCAGTTTCACGAAATAAATACAGCGTTAGAAAAACTTAAAAATACTTATTACACAGAAGATAAATTATTAAAAGTAGTTAAAACCGATTGGGAACAAATTAAAGTACTTTATGGAGATTTATCAGACAAGAACGATCAATTAAAACTTCAGTTAGATCAAATATCTAATCAGGACAACACGTCTAATTTAGAGGAATTAATAAAACAACATGAGCAATTAATTACTTTACAGCAAAATGTAAAAGAGTTAGTTGGTAAAGTAGATTTATTACATAAAATTACGAAACAAAAAAGTTTAGTTTCTGATACTTTAGCTGAAACAGAAAAAACAAAAACAGTTTTTGAAAAGGAAGAAATTACTTTAAAAAGCCAATTGGAAACTTTACAAAGTAAGGTAGATGAACAACAAATATTTGTAAAAAAATTAGAAATTGAAAGCTCAGAAAATGTACTTTCTTTACGACAACACTTACAAGAAGGTTGCGCATGTCCAGTTTGCGGAAGCGAGAAACATCCCTATAAAACGGAAACTGTAATAGACAATTTGTTGGCAAAAGCAACTTCAGAATTAAAAGCTATGACTTTAAATTTTGATGAAACTAAAGCAAACTATTTTGAAGTTCAAGGAAATATAAAGGCTAAAGAGGTTGAAATTCAACAATTAAAAATTCAGGAAAACCAACACATACTGGATTTAAAAACTTTAGATTCCGAAATTTCAGAGTTAAATACTAACATTGAGTTTCAAGAAGTTGAGAATTTAGAAAAACTTAAAAGCTACGCTACTCAAATTCAAAAAAAGACGGAGGGTTTACAACATACCATTCAGCAAGTTAGTAAGGCAAAACAAGAAATTGAAAAACTAAACAAGGACATTCAATCCTTACAGAAGCAACTTCAAGAAGTTGAAGCTAAGAAATTTGAATTAGAAAAAGCTTACCAAACCCATCAACATACAATTGATGAGATAACTAAAAACGGCGAAAAATTCCGTAAAGATCAAATTTCTATAAAGGAAAAACTTTCGTCAATTATCACTTTAGAAAATTGGTTTAAAACCTATTCAGAGGATCCAAAATCCTTTGTAAAACAACTATTTTCGAAAGTTTCGAGCTGGAATTCGTATACCAATTACTTAAACGAGTTAATTCAAAACCGAGATAAATTACAAGCTACAATCGAAAAATCTCAGGCGTTAATAGATCAACAAAAAAAGGAGCTTTTAAAAGCTACTGAAAAATTTGAAGCTCAAAACATCGAATTGAATCAAAAAATAGCCGAAAGAAAACAGTATTTTGGAGGATTAAGTGTAGATGATGTACTTAAAAACATGAAGGTTGAAGCCGAAGATTTAAAACACAAATGGCAATTACAAAACAACCAATTACAGAACCAGAACAACCTGTTAACAAAAACGATAACCTCGTTAACCGAAAAAACGAATCAACTTTCGGAAATTACTAAGAAAATAAACGAAAAAAATAATGAAATTGAAACATTCATTATTCAATTCAACTCTAAAAACCAAAACCATTTAACCGCTACTGAGTTAAAAGATATATTTTCTGCAAGTTCAGAATTTATTCAACTAATAAAAGCAAAATTAAACGATCTAAGTCAGCAAAAATCTAAGTTACAGGGTAGTTTACAAACGGTATCGGACCAACTCGAAACGCATTTAGTAACTCAAACACCAGAGCTTACATTTGAGGATATTCAAACACAAAAGCAAGAAATTTTAAAACAATACCAAGAGACTGAAGAACAAATTATAGCTATAAAATCGCAGATTTTAGCGCACGAGCAAAACATAAAATCACAAGAAAATTTACTAAAAAAACGCGAAGAATTAATTCCAGATTATAATGAATGGAAGGAGCTAAACGATCTTTTAGGAAGTGCAACGGGCGATAAACTAAAAAAAATAGCCCAGCAATTTACGCTGGATCTGTTACTGCAATCGGCCAACGCACAACTGTCTCAAATTAACAATCGCTACCGTTTAGAGCGCATTACAGACACGCTTTCTATTTTAGTAATCGACCAATATATGGGCAACACCAAACGCGGCACAAGCTCCCTATCCGGCGGTGAGACGTTTCTTGTATCTTTAGCGCTCTCACTAGCTCTATCCTCAGTGGCTTCAA
Organism: Lachnospiraceae bacterium; assembly: GCA_963595625.1. Classification (GTDB taxonomy): domain Bacteria; phylum Bacteroidota; class Bacteroidia; order Flavobacteriales; family Flavobacteriaceae; genus Flavobacterium. Next base: position 8,687 of record CAVBJB010000029.1, read on the forward strand.
CGCAATTAAAAGTGGAATCCCTGTTTATAGACGAAGGTTTTGGAAACCTAGATCCAAATGCGTTAGAAACTGCTTTTTTAGCCTTAGAAAACCTACAAAATCAAGGCCGAATGGTCGGAATTATTTCCCACCTCGACACCGTTATCGATCGTTTGGCGGTAAAAGTTCAGGTAATTCCGCAAGGAAATGGTAAAAGTAAAATCGAAGTTATTGCGTAAATTAAGTGTTTAAATTTTTGTTATGAATGAAATTAAGTTAGACTTTTCTATAGGAGATCTAGAAAATTTATCGGGAATAAAAGCACATACCATCCGTATTTGGGAAAAACGATACGGAATCTTAGAGCCTGCCAGAAAAGATTCTAAATCCAGATTATATACAAATCAAGAACTACAAAAGGTGTTAAACATTGCCAGTTTAATACAACACGGATATAAAATATCTAAAATTGCTGTTTTAAGTAATGAAGAAATTTCTGAACTAGTAAAAAATTTAGAAATAGATCCAAAAAATCCAAATGTTGTTTTACAACAATTTAAAACAGCAATGATGACTTACAATGAAGAACTGTTTTGGAATACATATAAAACACTAAAAACTGAAATTGACGTCAGCACTATATTTACAGACTATATCTTTATCTTATTACAGCAAACGGGATTTTTATGGCAAACACAGGAAATTTTACCCTCACACGAACATTTTGTAAGCAATATTATTCGTATGATTTTAATTAACGAAACCTGTAATCTAAACCAACCACAAATTAATCAAAAATTTACATATATATTGTTTACCCCTTTGGGCGAAATACACGAATTAGCTTTATTATTTATTCAATTTCAATTAAAAAAATTAGGGTTAAATAGCATATATCTTGGAACAAATGTTCCTATTAACACCTTACAGTCTGTAAATAAACAATACAATAATTGCATATATATTTTGCATAACACCGTATTACCTAATATTAAAATTACAGATTTAATTTTGCAATTACAGCTACATCAACCAGACATCAATATTTGGATATCAGGCAAATACGATTTAAAAGCAGATAAAAAACACGACCAAAAATTTATAAAACATTTCGATTCTTTGGTCAATTTTCATAAATTATTAAAAAAAAATAGCGCTTAAGCGCTATTTTTTTTTAATACAACATGTTGATAAACAAAGTATTATGTTATTCACAGTCTATTTTGTTTAACTTTTTTGCAAAAAAAGTTAAACAAAATAGATTTTTTTATTAATTTCGTTCTACCAACATTTAATAAAATCCATATGAAATCTAATTATTTATCAAAAATTGTAGGCGTAATTGCTTTACTTTCTTTTAGTTTTTTTACAGCTTGTTCTAACGACGACGATCGTCCAAGCAATCAAGAAAAAACAATAGCTGCTTTAGCAAGTTCTAAATCAGAATTAAGTATTTTAGTTCAGGCATTAGACAAAGCCGGATTAGTATCTGTACTTAATTCACCTGGAGAATTCACAGTTTTTGCACCTACTAACACAGCTTTTACAGACTTTTTACAAGCAAATGGATTCTCTAGTTTAAATGAAGTTCCTGTTGATGCTTTAAGGGAAATCCTTTTAAACCACGTAATTAACACAGAGCTAGATGCTGACGATTTATCAACAGGATACTTAAAAACCCTAGCTAAAGGATCTGCAAGCGCAACAAACACATTAAGTTTATTTGTAAACACAACAAACGGAGTAGTCTTAAACGGTGGTGCTAGCAACAACGGAGCAACTGTTACCCAAGCAGACTTAGACGCATCTAACGGTGTGATACACATTGTAGATCATGTAATAGCGTTGCCAACTATTGTAAATCATGCCATTGCAAATCCAAATTTCCAAATTTTAGTACAAGCCCTAACAAGAAACGACCAACCAGACTTTGCAGGGATTCTTTCAGGTACAACCTCATCTCCTTTCACAGTATTTGCCCCAACAAATCAAGCATTTGTAGACTTATTAGGCGAGTTAAATCTATCAGGATTAGACCAAGTACCACAAGCAACTCTAGAAAATACATTAAAATACCACGTATTAACATCAATTAATGCATTATCAACAAGTTTAACAAACGGTATGAATGTTACAACCTTTCAAGGATCAAACTTTACCATTAACACAGGTAACACAGTAACAATAACAGATGCTAACAATCGCGTAGCAACGGTAATTGCTACAGACGTACAAGCCTCTAACGGTGTAATACATGCCATCAATAAAGTAATTCTTCCTAATTTATAATAAATATTCATTACCAAAAATTCCCCCCTGGTACAAATTAAGTTTAGTTTATTGAATCTAAATCGCTAGAAGTTTCTTTTAGCGATTTTTATTTTCAGGGTGTTCCCTCCCAACCTCCGCTATCGCTACGGTTAAGAGGTCGCGCTATCCGCTATATCTTTTATACAAAGCTTCGATTGCCTCTGCTTTGTATAAAAGGATGCCGCTCCTATCGCTAACACGCGCTGCCTTTACTTAAATAGTAAGCTTTAATTTTTTATATAATTCCATAAAAAAGAAACCCTACAAAAAATTGTAGGGTTTCTTTTTAAAACTATATTCTTTGATAATAAAATTTTGTTTCAAGTAAATTTAAAAACTATCTTTTAATAAATTTTTGACTTGTAACAACACCTTCTATATCCTTAACCTGTAACATATATACTCCTGTAGGTAAATGACAAACAGAAATTTGACTCTCTGTTTGCTCTTGAGCGCTTTTACTAATTTGTTTTCCTGTTGGGTCAAAAATTGAAATTTCTGAAATCAGTTTGTCTGATTTAATTACTAGATAGTCTGATGTTGGATTAGGAAAAACCGTAACATTTAATTGTTTATCTCTATCTGGAGTAGATAAAACGGCTGCTTTAACTTCTAAGTTATCCACATCCAAACCATACCCATACCTAGCAACACCTTCTAATGCAATTTGATATGTAGATGACGCATTAGGTAACGTAATTTCTCCTGTATTAGTCCAACTAGCAATACTAGTTGCTAATGTTGTAATTAATGTCCAAGGTGAAGTATCTGATGTTCTATAATAAATTTTTAATTCATTTTGATCTGATGACCAAACTAAGTTTCTATAATAAAAATTAAGTTTTGGATTTGACACCGTTGATAGATCTAACACAGGACTGATGAATTTTGCTACTGCATCTTTGTTATGAGAACGCACATCAAAAACTGCCATTTTATCTCCTTGATAAGCCCCAGTAGATCCATAATATCCAACACTTGTGGTTGTTTTAATAGACCAAAACAATCCTGATGGAACACTAGAATTTGATCCTGCAACATATTGGCATTCCCAG
>CAVBJB010000030.1:0-12022 GCA_963595625.1 Lachnospiraceae bacterium
AGTGTACCTGTACCATTATAACCAGAGATTACTGATTCAGCCATCTCAAGTGAATATAACGAATAACGGTAGTTTAAAATTAACTCGTTTGAGTTACTATCATAAGTACCTGTTAAAGATATACCATAATAAACTCGAACTCCACCTACAGTTCCAGGAGAAGTATTTGTTAATACTACCGGAGAACTTACTGTACCGTAAGAACCATCAGATGTAGGATCTGGTGTAAAAGTAATGATATGATCGTAGTTAGAACCAACTCCCATAATATCATCATTGTATTTAATTTGGTTACATCTACCAGTACCAGTAGCTGAAGCATCCCAAGAACCATATCCATCCTCGTATACATTTAAATCACCAGTAAAGAAACTAGCTGTAGATGTACACTCATCATTGATAATTACAACTGTTTTTCTATAAGAAGTTAATTGACCTAAACCAACTCTAAAAGAATTATCAGAAATACTAGCAATTTCAATATCAAAGGTACGAGATAAATTTAATTCAGAATCATCAATAATTCCAACTACAACCTCTCCTGTTAATTGACCTGCTGGAATTACAGCAGAAGCAGTAGAAACGTAGTGAGTCCCATTAATAGCAGTACCGTCATAGTAATTAAAAGTAACAGTTACATCATTGCTAGAAACTTTAGATAAAGATAAAGGAATAGATACCGTTGGTACATTTTCATCCGCATTTACAGATTCTGTAGTAGTCTCTGTAAATTGAATAAATTCTCCACCTGAATATACACGATCATCACTGTCACAACTTACAGTAAATAGCGAAAAAACAAAAGCAGATGCTAAAATAATTTTTTTCATCATAAAAACTTTTAAAATTAATAACCTGGATTTTGAACTAAACCTGGATTGATCGTAACTTCTCTAGCAGGGATAGGTAATGTAAATTTATAACTATCTGTAGTAGGGATAACTAAACCAGAAACAATTTCAAGATCTCTAGGATCTCTATCGATACCTCTTCCAGCTTCAGTACCTAAACGTTTTAAATCAACATAACGGAAACCTTCAAAAGCTAATTCAATTCTTCTTTGATCTACAATGTTAGCTAAAGCTTCTTGTAAAGTAGCAGCTGTCATAATAGGAGGAGAAGCAGTATATCTAATATTAACCACCGTTTGTAAAGTAGCTGAAGATTCATTATACTGCCCTAATCGAGCTTGAGCTTCAGCTTTGATAAAATATTGTTCCTCTACACGGAAAATTTTAATATCATTTAAACGTTTTAAACCTCCAGATCCTGGATATTTATTGATTAATAAGATATCTTCATATCTATAATCTAAGGCATTTTGATAATCGTTAGAAATTTGAGAACCTGTAACTGCTGTAAGATTAGTGATAACACCTCTACGAACATCATTCTCATCTAACTGATTAAATAATGCACGACCTACTTCATAGAAAGAAGACCCTGCATTTGTATTATCAACACTTTGCCATAAATCAGCAATTAATGACTGACCTGTCATTCTCTCTAATTTGAAAATAACACCATTTACCCCAGCAGCATCTGTCCATATATTTTTATATGCAGTAGTATTAGGTAAAGCGTAAGCCGAAATTAATTCATTAGACAAAGTTAAAGCTGTAGGATAATCACCTGTATATAAAGCAATTCTAGATCTTAACGCTTTAATAGTGTTTGCATTAATATATGTATTTTCTGTAATAGAACGCGTAGGTAATAATGCAGCAGAAGATGTTAGATTATCTTGAATGAAATCTAAAACTTCTTGATTCGTTGATCTATTAATTTTATCTGATAATGTTGGAACAAAATCTAAGATAGGCACACCTAAAGCAGTAGGATTTTTTAAATCTGTACTGAAATAAGTTAATAAATCAAAATGTGCATAAGCAATGATAAATTTACATTCAGCAACAACGCGGTTGTAATCTGTTTGTTCATCTGCAGAAGGAGTAATAGTTTCTGCAGCTTTTAAAACACGTAAAGCTCTATTGATAACATAATAGTTTGTTGCGTAGATTCCACTTGCATATTCGTTACCAGCGTTCATACTGAAAGTATAAGCACCCGATAAACCTTGCCCACCGTTATCGTATCCAATACCAACTTCGTCAGTCCAAATTGAGTTAAAACCAATTTGAGTTTTATTATCTAGGTATGCATAAACAATGTTCATACCTGTTTTTAAATCAGTAACTGTTTGAAATGCAACTTCTTCAGTTAACTGACCTTTTTGAGTAATATCAATAGCATCTTGACATCCTGTAAGTGCCATAGCTAAGACTAAGAAACTAGAAACAAATATTTTTTTCATAATCTTATTTTATTAAAATTGAACTTCTAAACCAACAGTAATTGTTCTTGGAGTTGGATAAGCGTATTGATCTGCAGCTCTATTTGATTCAGCATCCCAACCTCTCCATTTAGACCAAGTATATAAGTTTTCTGCCATAGCAAAAACTTTTAAACCAGAAAAAGCAGTATTTTCTAAAGATTTTTTATTGAAATTATAACCTAAAGAAATATTACGTAAACGGATATAAGAAGCATCTACTAAGAAACGGTCAGAATATTGAACTAAATCTTGGTTAGAATATCCAATTCTTGGAACAGTAGTTTGAGTATTAGATGGAGTCCAAGCGTTTAATAAATCAGTAGACACGTTAAACATACCAACTGAATTACCATCCATTAAACCTTCATAGTCGTAATCGTAACGATCAATTCCAGAAACAAATGTAAATAAAGTTGTTAAATACCAACCTTTATAATCTAAATCAAAACCAAATCCACCTTGTACTTCCGGTAAATAATTAGCTCCAGAGAATCTTCTGTCTAATTTCATATCTGGTGTTTCAGTATAATTACCGTTTCTATCTAAGAATAAAGCATTACCATTAACAGGGTTAACTCCAGCATATTTTAAAGTATAATATTCATAAGCTTTTTTACCAACCCATAAACCTACTAAAGCTTCACCATCCCATGTAGTTTCCTCTCCATTAAGATCTGTAACTTCATTTTTATTGTATCCTAAGTTACCATTAACTGTAAAACGGAAATCATTACCTTTTACAACATCATAAGCAACTTGTGCCTCTAAACCTGTATTTTTTAATGATCCTTTGTTAACATTTAAGTTAGAGAAACCATTAGTGTATGAAATTGGATTATCTAAAAATAATTTAGAAGCTTCTTTAGTATAAACATCTAAACTACCTCTTAATCTGCTATTAAATACTTCGAAGTCTAAACCAATGTTAGCTTGTGTAGAAACTTCCCATTGTAAGAAGTTATTTGCTAATTGAGTAATTGCAGTACCATTATTTAAACCGTAACCTGTACCTGTACCATATAAAGTAAGAGATAAGTTTGGAGCATCAAATAAACTTGAACCACTAATTTGTTGATTACCAGTTACACCATAAGAACCTCTTAATTTTAATTGATTAAATACAGTATCTTTCATGAATTCCTCGCTAGAGATATTCCAACGACCAGCTACAGACCAGAAAGTACCCCATCTGTTCGTAGAGTTAAAACGGTAAGAAGCATCTCTACGGAAAGTTCCACTTACTCCAAATCTTGTGTCGTAATCGTAATCTAATGTACCAAAGTATGAGAATAAACCTGCATCTAACGCCGTAGCACTAACTGAAGGAACATACCATGGATTACCATCGTAACCAATAAAACCAGTACCCGCATCTGGAGCAGAGTTTATAGGATTTAAACCTTCTTTAGTAAAACCAAAACTTCTGAAGTGACCTTTATAGTATTCTGTAAATGCAGAAATATCAAATGAATGAACATCATTAATATCAAAAGAATATTTTAATTGCGCATTCATGTTTGTATAGAACTGTCTTTCAGAAATGAAAGAAGTTGTACCACCATATTCTTGACCGTTTTCTAAGAATAACAATGCATTAAAAGAACCTGGTTTTTCAAAAGAATTTCTTGTAGAGTGAGTATAATCAACACCAAAATTTGTTAAGAAATTTAAACCTTCTGTTAATTTTAAATCAGTTCTAAAGTTAAGAATCGCTTTTAATTCTTCTGTCTTTAAATTATAAGTTCTCATTTTATCCATTAAGAATAATGGAGTTAATGACATAGATCTTGTATCTTGATATAAATTGTACAAATCTAAACTGTTAGTATATTCATTAGGAGAAATGTAAGGTAAACCTGTAAAAGAACCTAATAATAAGTTTTGATTAACTCCACCTGTACCAACGTTTCCAATAGTATTTCTTTTAGAATAGTTGATGTTTGTAGACATACCATATTTAAAGTTTTCTTTTTTAGATTTTCCATTAAGGTTATTTCTAAAATTGAACTTCATTAAATCTGAGTTTTGTACGATACCCTCTGTTTCAGAAAATCCAAAAGATGTAAAGTTTGATAAAGATTTACCTCCAGATTGTAAGTTTAAAGTATGGTTTTGTACTAAACCAGTTCTTAAGAAAATATCTTTCCAATCTGTATTTACATTATAATTAGCAATTTCAGACTCAGTCATATTTCTACCTCTACCAAGACCTAATTGATTCTCTAAAGTAAGAATTTGTTTAGAATTCATTACATTATAATCATTAGACTGTAAGAAAGAAACTCCTGTAGACCCTATGTAGTTAAATGTTAACGGAGTTTCGTATCCACCACGTTTTGTAGTAACAACAATTACTCCATTAGCACCACGGTTACCATAAACTGCAGTAGCTCCAGCATCTTTTAATACGTTTACTGATTCAATTTCATTAGGGTTTAATGAACGGAATGCAGAAGATCCCATTTGTACACCATCGATAACGAATAAAGGCTCAGTAGAACCGTTAATTGTACCTAAACCACGAATAATAATTGTTGATGCAGCTCCAGGCTCTCCTGAACCTGTTTGGATATTTAATCCAGCAACTTGTCCTTGTAACGTTTGTACAAACGATTGGTTAGGTCTGTTTTGTATAGTTTCTGAAGAAACTACCTGTGCAGCAATATTAGATTTAGCTTTTACTGATGTAGTATATCCAGTTGCGATAACTACTTCGTTAAGTACTGAAGAATCCTCTTGTAATACAACATTGATTTGCGAATTGTTTACTATTACAGTTTGGGTTTTCATCCCAATAAAAGAAAACGTAAGCTTATCTCCTTTTTTTGCTTTAATAGAATATTCACCATCTAGACCAGTTGAAATTCCTTCACTAGTCCCCTCTTTTACAACAGTAGCACCTGGTAAAGGATTTTGAGAACCATCGGTTACAATACCCTTAACGGTAAGTTCTTGAGCAAAAGAGAACTGAAATAAAAACACTAAAACTAGTGTCAATAATCTAGCAATTTTAGATCTCATAAAATTAAGGTTAAAAATTAGTTAAAATTAAGTTAGCAAATATATAAATATAAGTTATAAACACAACTTTTATTTAACATATATTTTCTTAGATATTTTTTCTCCAGAAGAATTGTTCATATTTAAAATATAATAACCGTTTGTTAAAGTAGAAACATTGTAAATGTTAGAAATTTCAGCCTTTTTACTTAAAACTAGACGACCTGAAATATCAAATATTTGAATGTTATCTAAAACAAATGATGAATCCCCTAAATCTATGTTTAAGTCTTTATCCTTAGTAACCCAAACTACTGCATTATTTTTTAAATTATCGTTTACACTGTTAGTAACAAATTTTCCACCTGTAACAATTAATGTATATTTTTGATTATTCACAGTTCCTTTAGCAGATATTTCTAATGAATAAATGCCTGATGGATTTTTAATATCAATTCTTTCAAAATTATCCACATTATTATCCCCTTTATCTGCTACTAAATTTGAAAAATCTTTAGTTAAGAACCATGGGTAATATGTCGTGTTATTTTGATTTAATCTAATATCTAAATCATTTACTAATTTTGGTGAAGAAAGATCAGTAGCGCTAGAACTTGAATCAGCTGCACCTGCAGGATCTGTCCAAGAAATTGATACTTTAAGATCCTCATTACCGTTAGCTTGAATAAAATAGTTAGTAGGAGCATTTGTATAGGTTAAATCTACAATTTCGGATCTATTGGAATTATGAGCTGTATAAACAGCCTCACCTAAATCAATTAATCCCCAACCAAATTTATGATCAGGTCCATCACTATCACCTGCCTCTTTAGCAGTGTGTAGTAAAAGCCCCTTGATTTTAGAAGAATAAGCATTATAATTAAAATATTGTTGTAATAATAATACTGCACCAGTAACTCCTGGAGATGCCATAGAAGTTCCACTTAAATTAGCATATGAATTATTACTTGTAGTTGATCCTGCAATTGTAGAATAAACATTTACCCCTTTAGCTGAAATATCAGGTTTAATTCTAAAATCATCACTAGGTCCCCAATTCGAAAATCCAGACATTACTACAGACGAAGGTCCATTATATGAACTAAATCCATTAACCGCTGCAACTGTAAGACAATTTTTAGCTAAAGAGTCTCCAGTTAATAAATCTGCACCACCTTTACTTGGGTTATAAGTATTGTAAGAATCACGATCATTTCCTGCAGCGTAAACAGCTAAATATTTAGGATTGTTGTATAACAATTGATCTAAAGATCTTGCGTCAGATGTGTATTTACCAAATATTGAAGGAATTAAGCTACTGTTAATTCTAGTTAAATCTGCACCATATGAGTGATTTGATACAGTAATACCATAATCTGTTGTGCCCGATTGCATTTCTGCTATATCGTTATTCCAATCTGCACCGTATCCATAAGCTTCAAAAGCAATACCACGACCACTTAAGTTAGATGAGCCACTTCCATTTGATAAAATGGTTCCCATAACATGGGTTTGATGATTTGAAAATGAAGCACTAGATGAATCTAAAAAATACACTCTACCAGCAAAGCCAATGTGTGTTGATTTAACTCGGTCTTCATCCCATACTCCAACAAAACCATCCATTCCAGTTAAATTCAAACCTAAATCACCACCAGGATACAATCTTGTAGCCCCCATCATTGTAGCACTTTGTAAATTATAAGTTCTATAATAAACAGGAAATCCGTCTGTAAATCTTACGAATTTAGATGTAGTACCGTCTATATTTTTATATTCAAAAGGAATATTATTTTCTTTAGCTAACTCAAGGTCTTTTTTAAATTGTAATTCAGCTTGTTCAACAGAAAGATTTCTCTCTGAAGTATATTTAGCATTTACATTCTGAGCATAATTAATATTAATTGAAAGTAGTAATACTAACAGGGAAGTATATTTTTTCTTCATAACTTTTGTTTTAAGGATTGCTAAAATACTATTTTAGAAATTATATAACAAAAATTATCATAATTTAACATAACAAATTTTAACCAAAAAAAACCCATACTTTTTGTATGGGTTTTTAAATATATAATTCAAGAATTAATATCCTTGATTTTGTTGTATAGGTGAAACGTTAGTTTCTGACTGAGGAATTGGGAAAGCTAAACGATTATCCCCGTATGCTGGAGTATTAGCTGCAGAGCGTTCCTCAATTGCAGGTATGTCTTGTTGCGTACGCATTAAATCGTCAAAACGGAAACCTTCAAAAATTAATTCTTTTCTTCTTTCTAATAAAATAGTGTTTAAGTCGATACTTGTATAAGCATTGATCCCTCTATTAGAAGCAATAGTATTAACTAATTCTAAGGCTCTATCCGAGTTTCCTGTTCTAAAAGCAGCTTCAGCAGCAGTTAAAACTAACTCTTCAAAACGCATAACCTTTACATTATCCGCACGGTTAATGTATTTACCTTGATTACGTAAAACATTTGATTCATCTAATGAAATCATAGTACCACGAACATCATTAGCATCAGCAAATAGTGTTTCTTTTACATTTTTTGCAGCAAATACATCTCCATAAGGAGTATCACCAAAAATTTGATATAAAGAGTTAACACCTAAATTATCATTAGATAAAAACTGAATTTCGAAAACAGAGTTAACATCAGTATCTCCAGCTGCAAATGAAGTTACATATTCATTAGCTCCAATTACTCTACCTCCTAATGCGATAGCTTCTTCAGACGCTGATAAAGCTGTTGCGTATTCAGCATCTCCAAAAAATGGTGCTAAATACAAAGCAATTCTAGCTTTTAACCCTAAAATAGCTTGTTTGTTAATACTTGTTTTGTTAGTAATATTTGTGGAAGCTAAAGAAATAGCAGCCTCAATATCCTCACCTAACTTATCTTTTAATTCAACTAAAGTTAAACGTGTTGTGTTTTCAGCAGTAATTGTACCGTATTGAGTAACATATGGTATAGTTAATGAAGAAGTTGAACGCGTAACGTTTTGTTGACCGTATAATTTCATTAAATCGAAGTGTACTAAAGCTCGTAAAGCGTAAGCTTCAGCTTTAATTGCATCGATTTCTGTTTGATCTCCAGAAGTAATGTTTGCGTTAATTGCAATGTTAGCCATAGCAACTACTTGATACATTGTATTCCAAGTTTCAGCTGGATAAGAACTTGTAAGTAAAGTTTTAAATTCAGCTTCGTTTAGAAAACGACCAGAATTACCATTAGAATATGCATTATCAGAATGAACTTCATTGTAAATTACATAGTCTCTACCATAATATGCATATTTTGACATGGCTTTGTAAGCACCATTAACTGCCATTCTTAAACCAGAAACAGTAGTGATTGGATTAGTAGTAATATCTACTTTGTCTACTACTTTTGGTAGTAAGTTATCTTCTGTACATGATGTAAAGCTAGCCGATACAAGTACTAAAGAAGCTAACGAAAAGATTATTTTTTTCATAACTTAAATTAGAATTTAATGTTAGCAGAGAAAGAAATTTGTTTAATTGGAGGGTTAGCTAAGTTTGTGAAACCATCAGCTCTAACCTCTGGATCATATTTTAAACCGCTATCTTTAACCCAAGTCCATAAATTCGTTCCTCTTAATGATAGAGTTACACCATCAATTCCAGTGTTTTTCAACATTTCTGATTTGAAGCTATATCCAAAAGCTACATCTCTTAAACGAATAAAATCACCGTCATGTAAGAATCTTGTAGATGTTTGTTCTGCAGTAGATGAAGATGAAATTAATTTAGGAACATTTGTTACATCCCCAGGTTGTTGCCATCTATCTAATAATGTAGTACTATAGTTGTATGTATACGATCTATTTCCTGTATTATTAGTATAAGTAGCCCAATCCTCATATACTTTATTACCACCAGAGTAATAGAAAGTACCATCTACGAAAAAGTTATAAAAATCTACGTGTAAGGTTAAACCTCCAGTGTATTTTGGTAATGCAGATTCACCTTGTAAAGCAACAGCAGCATCTCCATATACATTAGTTGTAGCACCATCTTTACCATTTACATAGTATAATGCTTCTCCCGTTTGAGAATCAACTCCTGCATATTTACGCATATTCCATGCATATAAAGGTTGACCTTCTTTGATGATACGAGTACCAGAAACAATTTCTTGTGGTAAACCAGAAATACCATCTACTGGCATTGATAATACTTTATTGTTTACAGTAGCAAAGTTTGCACTAACATTAACATTTACGTTTTTAGAACGTAAAACATCAACGTTTAACTCATACTCCATACCTCTGTTACGCATTGCTCCAGAGTTAATAGCTTGAGTTGTATGTCCTGTTGTAGCAGAAATTGGATTACTAACAAATAATAAATCTTCTGATTTAGAATTATAGTAAGCAACAGATCCAGAAACACGATTATCAAAAATACCGAAATCTACACCTAAATCCGTTTTATATTGAGTTTCCCAAGAAATTGCTGAAGGTAATTGACTTAATTCATAAGAAGTTTGACCTCCGTAACTTGTAGTCCCTAGTAAAGCTTGGTAACTATTTATTGCAATACCGTTATTTCCAGTAGATCCGTAAGAAGCACGAGCTCTTAATAAGTTAATCCAAGTAACATTATCCATGAAGTTTTCATTGTTAATGTTCCAAGCTCCACCTACAGACCAAAAGTTCCCCCAGTGATTATCTGGATTAAATTTAGAAGAAGCTTCACGACGGAAAGATGCATCTAATAAATAACGACCATCAAAGTTATAATTAACCATACCTAAATATGATAATTGTGACCAATCGTTATAAGTGTTAGACGCTGACCAGTTTGCCGCAGAGTTTCCTAACATATCAAACCCTTCAGGGATTTGTTCTCCCATACCATATAAATACGTATATTTATTTTTTTGGTATTCCATTAATGCTTTAACATTGAATTTGTGTTTCTCAACTCCAAAAGCATAATCTAAAGAGTTTTGAATTACATAGTTAAAGTTTTTAGCAATTTGATTTTCTGCATAACCTCCATAAGAAACACCATCACCATGTGTTGGGTTTTTATATGTGTTATTTTCTGCGTAATTAAAGTCTAAATTGGCATTTGTATTCCATTTTAAACCTTTGATAATGTCATAAGTTACACCAAAACTACCTATTAAACGTGTTAAATCGTTTATTTCTTTATTGTTAGAAATAGTATAAAGTGTATTGTGTAATCCACCTAAGTTAGTATTGTATGAACCATCCGCGTTATATGGAGATCTCCATGGGTTCATAAAATATTTCGTTAACATAGGGTTAGAGAAATAAGAACCATTCTCCATAATTGCATTTTGTTTAGTGTTAGCAATTCTGAAGTTAGAACTGAATCTTACTTTATCAGATAATTGTCTATCATAAGCAATATTACCAGTTACACGACGGAAATCACCACCAAATGCAATTGATTCTGTTTTATTATATCCAATAGAAGAATAAAAAGTAGATTTTTCATCACCACCTTGAGCAGCAAAATCTAAATTATAATATAAAGCATTTTTATTCTCTACTTTTTTATCCCAGTTATAGTTTTGAGACCCAGCATTTTTCCAATCATTCAATAATCCAAATGCAGTTTGAGCAGAACTTGGGATATTTTGTGGATTTTGTGTAAAATAATCGTAAGTCTGATCTTTAGAGAAACCTAGAGAAGAACCGTAATCATTATATAAAGACTCTAAGAATAACTCTTCTTTTTGAGCACCATTAGCCATCTTTAAACCTTTTACGGCTTTGTTTTGAATACCTGCTGTAGTAGTTAATGAATATTTAGTACCACCAGATTTACCTTTTTTAGTTGTAATAATAATAACCCCAGCAGCACCACGAGCACCATAAGGAGCAGTAGCTGCAGCATCTTTTAATACTGTCATAGACGCAATGTCATTGGCATTGATAGATGATAATGGAGATAAAGAAGATGAACCTTCAACCCCCATGTCATTGTTTACCATTGGTACACCGTCGATTACAATAAGTGGTTCTAAATCACCACCAATACCAGCGATACCACGAATACGAATTTGTTGAGTAGAACCTGGAGTACCAGATGTAGTTGCCATTTGTAAACCTGCAACACGACCTTGTAAAGCTTGATCAGGTGATACTAAAGGCATCTTAGCAATAGTTTCCCCATCTACTTTTACCGCACTACCAGTAATTTCATTTTTCTTTTTTGTTTGACCGTAAGCCATAACAATTACTTCTTCTAATTTTGAGTCCTCACCAACCATAGTTACATTAACTGTTGATGATTCTCCAATTACTTTAGATTCCGTATTCATTCCAATAAAAGAAAAAACTAAAGTTTCTCCTTTCTTAACTTTGATAGTATATTTACCATCAAAATCAGTTTGTGTTCCGTTTGTTGTACCTTTAACAACAACACTAACACCCGGTAATGGGAACCCACCTTCCACTACCGTTCCAGTTACAGTTTTCTCTTGTGCAAAAGATAACTGAACCAAAAACGCCATCATTAGCGTAAAAAACCATTTTAACTTTAATCTCATGATGATTTTATTTGAGTTAGTCATATTTCACAAATTTGAATAATTAATAATTTCGTAACAAAAAATTTAAGATAAAATAAATCTATAAGAAAAGTTAAAAAACAACAAAGAAGTATTATCTTATTTTTTGCAGGTAGTCAGG
>CAVBJB010000031.1:0-11865 GCA_963595625.1 Lachnospiraceae bacterium
ATACTAATAAAAATCCAATAGTTAAATTTAAAACTAGAAGAAGAAAACTAATTTTGTTTTGTTGATCTGTCTACATAAAAACATAGTTATTAATAACTTTAGTTTCTATAGCATCTTTTAATACTTACATAAATCAAAATTCATCATATAAAATACAGTTAAAATGTTAAGATAATCACATGCGTTAGCGGGTGAAGTCTTGTTTGAGCTCTTTTAAAATGTAGTGAAACGGAATTTTAAAAAGCGAGGGCGGAACACGCGACCGCTAAAAAACGACGCTAGGAGTTTTTGTGGCGGGAACGCCCAAAAAAAAAGCCTCAGCACAAGACCGAGGCTCCAAAAAAGGGAAATGGTTAAAGCGAGAATTTTAAATGCTTGCTTCAACTTTAAGTTTTAATGCTTGTTCCATATTTTTAAGGTTCTGAGCTACGTTTGGCGACTCAAAACTTGATCCAAAACTTAGTAGAAAGTTGATCCAATAATTTCCAGTATCTGTAATTTTTGTAGCCAGTTTTGCTATTTTTTCGTCTCGCTCATTTATAAGAATATTATTATAATTTCCGTGAGCAAATTCGCTTGCAAAATACCAAGCGCCCGATCGAGCTACATCTATACTAAAATTAGCTAAAAGGGTTTCGGCATTTTTCCCGTACTTTTTAATGAGTCTAACATATAACGAATTATCCGCTAAAAAGTTCTCAACCGTATCGGTAAGTTTCGCTAAAATATCATTAATGGTGTTGTAATCCTTCCAAATATCTGTAAGTTTTCCTGGAAAAGTAACTTGGCTGGTACATAAACCCAAATCTAAATTTATGTGTGCGTTGATTCCTAATAAAATATGCTGAATCATCATGGATGAGTTGTTACTCGCAAAATCAAAGGCTATTTTCCAGCTCTCCGTTAGGTTTTCGTTTATTGTATTTGGATCCTCTAACCAGGCGTAAAATGCACGGATGTAACGTTTAGCAAATTCTACATCTAGTTTTTCCATTCGGTCATTATCCTCAAAGGTCTTTTTACCAATTTCGATTTTAATTTGTTTGGTAACATAACAATATAAAATGGCAAAGTATCCTAATTTACTGTTCTTATCAATGGCATATTTTACAATAGAAGTTAGCTCCAAAATAATATCGTCCACGGTAGTAATGGCGTTAATTTGATCCATTTTGGAACGAGTAACTTCAGGGGTAATTTCCTCTGGATTTGTAAGAATTGACTCGTTTAAAATTTCTTCTAAATTGTCTTTAACAATGTCTGGCATTTGCTCTAAAACCTCAGTTTCAATTGCATTATTTTCCATGATTTTTAGTAGGTTAAGTTAAGTACATAAAATTAAAACTATTAATAAAACCTAACAATCAGTGAAAACCATGAAATTATACACAACGCATAAAAAAACTCAGATTAAAAATCTGAGTTTTAATTTATTTATTTAGTTCGTCCTGAAAGGCTTGTAAATATTGCGACAGATGAAGCCCGTCAACCAAGCCATGATGCGCCTCTATAGAGACTGGTAAAAACTTTTTATCGCCACGTACTACAAATTTACCAAAGGTAATTTTAGGCACAGACTCTTTGGGATCCAAATTAGTTGGATGTAAAAGACCAGTAAAATTGGTCCACGGCAGGGTCGAATGTCTTATTAAACTCAGCTTTAAATCCTCGTTATTTAAACGTAAACCGCTACACGCCTGAACCTCTAAAATTTCCTGCTGCAAACGCGCATTAAAAATGTTAAAATCCGGAGAAAATTCAGCATAAATAAAACCAAAAGTTCCGTCGGGTCTACCAATGGTACTACCTGCGTCTAAGGTATCGTAACACACAATTTCATCGTCAACCAAACGGTATTTTAACTCCTCCACTTGGTTTACCGCCACCATAGACTTGTGCATGTACCAAGCAAAAAAAGAAATCTGTTCTTGCTTAGCCTTTGCGTAAGCCTGCGTACAATCTACCTCAGCAACAATTCCAAAAAAAGGACTCTTCATTTTAGAAAAAAACTCAAAATGTTCCTTTCTTTTCCACGTTTGCAAATCAATAATTTTCATCCTAAAAGCTATAAAATTGCCCCAATTTACAATTTAAAATTAACTATTGGGTTTATAATTAAAAACAAGTATGGACACACACCACTACGAACATCCGGATTTAACCGTAGTCTGGAAACCTAAATTATGCATACACGCAGGCGTTTGTGTAAAAATGCTCCCACAAGTTTATAACCCAAAAGCGCGACCGTGGGTAAATTTAAACGTACCGGTAACCAAAGAGCAACTAATAGAACAAATAAACGCGTGCCCCTCTGGAGCGCTTTCTTACGTTTTAAAATAAATTTGGGCGTTCCCTTAACAAAAACTCCTACCGTCGTTTTTTAAAGGTCGGCCTTTACGCTCTATCTTTTAGTAGGGGCTTTTAGCAGCCCCTACTAAAAGGATGCCGCTGCAATCCCTAACGCAGTAAAACCGCATAAAAAAAGTTAGCATAAAGGCTAACTTTTTTATTCTACTATTTTTAAAATTAAATCGTATTGAGATTGCCATACGTTTTTATGATCTTGTAAATACACATCAAATTCCGTAGCTAATTCTGTAAGTAAACTTCTGCCCTCCTCCACGCGTAAAGCCACAATATTATAATTTTCCTGACTTAAACGTAACGCCTTTTTTTGCATTTCGACTTTATTGATCAAAGCTAAAATAGTATTTAATTTTTGCGTTTGTTTTTTACTGTCCTGTTGATTTATCTCTTTTAAATTGGTTTGTAAAACTTCATTTTCTAAAAGTACTTGCTTGGATTTAAGGGAGTTTTCATAAATCTCGGTTAGCGGAATTCTGACATTTAAATTTACATAACTGTTTCCAAACCAATTAGAACTTGTAAAAGGTTGTAAACTATTATCGTAATAATTAGATCCATAATACGCGTTTAAGGTAACTTTTGGTAAACTTTGTAACTGCGACAACCGTTTTTGTTTGGCATTAAATTCTTGCTTGGCTAGTATTCTTTTTTCTTCAGCATTAAAATTAGCATTTGTAGTTTGTTCAACCAATAAATCAAAACTTGTAGAAAGAGAATCTATTCCTGCTACATCTACATAATCAGCAAGATTTAAAAACTGATTGGTTAATACGCTTTCTGCTTCTAAAACCAAATAATTTAACTCCCCAAGCTTTTTATCTGCGTTATTTTTATCGTAGGCAGACGCTCTCCCTGCGTTAAAACGTGTGTTTACAATATCTGAAACTTTTTTATAAACCTTTACCAGCTCGTTTGCTACGTACAATTGTTGCTGCGCTAAAACGGCTTGGGCATAAGTTGTTGTAATTTGTTTGTGAATTTCTTGCTGCGCTATTTCACGCTCTATTTCTGCCAAATTCACTTGATTTTTAGCATCCGCTCTATTTGCAATGGCTACAGGATTAAATAAATCCCAACTCCCATTTACTCCGGCTCTAGCCGACCAATTGGTTGCAAATTTTAAAGGTGTAATTTCACCCGGTTGGGCTGAAGGATCAAAAGCGATGCTAGGTACAGGCGTTACCGGAATCACTAAATTACGTTGTAAATTTGCTTCTCCGTAAATTAACGGGATTTGTTTAGCTTTTTGAATTTTAAGTTTTAGCTGCGCTACCGCTAACTCTTTATCTGCTTTCTCTACAGATACACTTTGTGCACGTTCTAAAGCTTGTGTATATGATAAGGTTTGCGCTTGCACTCCCACAACACAAAATAACAACAGGTGTAGTATTTTATTTTTCATAATTAAAAAACAGAGGCAGGTTCTAGTTTAGAGATTTTTCGAACGGCAAATAAAGATCCACCTACAGATATAAATAAAGTAATTCCCAATAAAAAACTTATAAATCCTACAGAAAAATTAATTTCTAAGCCGCTTTTTTTAACTCCTTGACTAAAGCCCACTAGTAAAACTAATGCAATGCTAAAACCAATTAATGCGTATAAAAAAGCTTGAGTAATTAATAATCTATTTACATAAAAATTGGTAGCCCCAATGGCTTTTAAGGTTCCGTAATCTTTTACACGATCCAGCGCTGAGGAATACAGCGTTAAACCAATGATAAAGAAACCGGAAATCATAGCAAATAGAACAAGAGTACCAAAACTCATCCCCATATTAGAAGATATTAAAATCTCCTTAACGGTTGATTTTTGTAAAGCTTTAGCATCCCAAGCGCGCAAATTAGGATATTGCGCATTGATTTGATTTATAATAGCTTGTTTTTGAGCTGGATCTTTAATTTTTACATACACTAAGCTAACTTTATAAGGTTCTACATTTCCGTAATATCTTGCGTTAGATAAACTGGTGTACATATAATTACCTCCAAAAGCTTGTGCCTGTTTGGTAATGACTTTGATTTGTGCACTTTTACCGTTTAACTCTATGGGTTTGTTTAAAAAAAGTTGGGTGTTCCAGGATTTTGCGTTGTAAAATTCGGCAGAGACTGCTTCTGGCATATTCAAATCCTGTAAATTACCTTGATCAATTTTTGTTGGATTTGGACCTATGACAAATTCTGGGGCTTGGCTCCCTATAATTTGAACTCCGGCTGTATTTCCGTCTAGAAATCGCGCTTCAGCACTTGCAATTACTACTCCGTATGTTTGTGAAACACCTGGGATACTACGTAATTGTTGCACGTATCGCTGATCAATTTTATTTAAAGTATTGGCGTTTTGTGTTTGCGCTTCAATAACCCAAATATCTTTTTCGGTAACATTCGAATTTCCAACCAAATTACCCATTAATCCCATTAAAAACATCAGTAAACCTACTTGTTGCCCAATTAGGAAAATACTAATGACAATGGCAGTAACAATCCCGATTGATTTGGCTTTGTCGAATCTAATAAACTTCCATGCAAGTCCTACCATTACAATTTAATTTTACATTCAACTTTTTGATTGATAAGTAAGTTTTCTTCTCCTTTACTTAAAATCACAGTAAATCTGCGTACCCTACGGTCCTGAGATTCTCCTACTTGTTCGTAAATAATCGATTTATTTTGTAAGCTCGCTCCAACATAATCAATTACTCCCTGAGCCAAAATTTCGGTTTGGCCCACTAAAGCAACGTCTACTTTTTGGCCTTTTTTAATTTTGTGTGCGTAGAGTTCATCCAACTCTGCTTCGATTACTAAGGCTGATTGTGGAGCGATTTCTCCAAACGTAACATTTGAACTTAAAATTTGCCCCACAGCAACATCAAATCGTAATAAGGTTCCTCCTTGTAAAGCTGTATATCTTTTATCTTTTACGGCTTGATTTTGTAAATTTACTTTTGCTTTTTTTTCTTGAATCCCTGATTGTTGAGCTACATTTTGCTTTTCTAATTGTTGTATGGTTTTTAACTGCTGAATGTAAGCAATACTATCGCGTAATACTTTTTCTGGGGTTTCGGCTTGATTTTTTAAAAGCTTTTTAGAGGTTTCAAATTCTGTTCTCAACTCAACTAGTTTAGTTTTTGCTAAAGTAACATCAAGTGCTTTGGCAGACGCGGTTGCAGATGCTGTTTGAACTTCTGCTTTTGCTTGATTTAACAAAATTTGATCTGTTGTGGATTCCATTTCAAACAAAACATCTCCTTTAGCTAAGGTGTCTCCTACTTGTTTGTAAATTTTAACTACTTTACTTGGTGAGGAAACAGACAGTGTAATAATTCCGTCTTTAGGTAAAACCTTACCAATCCCTACAATTTCATTTACTACAATTGCTGGTGCAACTTTTTCTTCTTCTTTTTTAGTACAAGAAATTAATAGTAAAAAACTAAATAGAATGCTATTTATAATCTTCTTCATTTGATATGGTATTAGAGACTTTTCCTTCTTCAACATATATAATTCGATCGGCAAATTTGCGCAAACGTAAATCATGAGTTACAATTATTACGGCTTTGTCTTGATGAGCTAACGCTTTTAATTCTTCCATAATTAAACCGGCACTTTTAGAGTCTAAGGACGCTGTAGGTTCATCACACAGAATAATTTCAGGATTGGTTACCAAAGCTCTAGCAATTGCTACACGTTGTTTTTGTCCGCCACTTAATTTTTTGGGTAGGTTGTTTTTACGTTCTAATAAATTAACTTTTTCTAGCGCTTGTAATGCTTTTACCTGAGCCTCTTTTTTTGAAATATTTTGTAAAACTAACGGTTGCATTACGTTTTCTAAAGCTGTTAAAGGTTCTAATAAATTAAATTGCTGAAAGACAAAGCCTATGGTATTTAATCGGATAGCGGCTAGATCACTTTCTTTTAACTTATTTACTTGTTGCATGTTTAAACTAACGCTACCACTAGTAGGATAAATTACACAACCTATAAGTGATAACAAGGTTGTTTTACCAGAACCAGAGGGCCCCATAATTAAGGTTAACTCTCCTTTATTAAAATAGGTGGTTGTAGGGTGTAAGGCTGTAATAACACTATCCCCAGAATTATAGGTTTTACTGACTTGATCTAATTGAATGATGGATTTTGACATAGTTAAATTTTAACAATTCTGTATTAATTCCAACTTATTTATAATATTTTTCTTATTCATTCTTTATATCTTGCATAAAAATTACTTTATGAAAATTTTATTGGTTGAAGACGCCTCGGATTTAGCCCTAAGTGTACAACATTACTTTCAGAATGAAAATTACATCTGCGAAATTGCTTCTACTTTTGAGCAAGCTCGAGAAAAGGTAATTATTTTTGACTATGATATCATTATACTTGATATCATGTTACCTGATGGTAATGGCATCAACTTTTTAAAAATTCTTAAAAAAGAAAAAGAATATATTCCTGTAATTATTGCATCTGCCAAAAACTCGTTAGATTTTAAACTTTCGGGTTTAGACGAAGGTGCGGATGATTATATAACGAAACCTTTTGCATTAGCCGAACTTCACTCCAGAATTAAAGCGGTTTTAAGACGCCATAACAAAACAATTCAGACAAATTTACTGTCTTATAATGAAATAGAAGTTAATCTAGATTCATTTGAAACTAAAGTAAATAATATCTCTATCATATTAACTAAAAAAGAAACAAATATGTTGGTGTTTTTTATACAAAATCAAAACCGTATTGTTTCTAGACAAACTATTGCCAACCATTTATGGGGCGATTATACCGATAATTTAGATAATTTTGATTTTGTGTACCAGCACATGAAAAATTTACGCAAAAAAATAACAGAAGCCGGAGGTGCAGATTACATTAATACAGTGTACGGCTTAGGATATAAATTTGGGGAGAATGACAAGACTAAATCATAAATTTGCACTTGCATTTACCTTATCAACAATTATCGTTTTAGGGATTGCATTAACTGTAACTTCAGAGGCTTTAAAAAGATCAACTATACAAAATACCATTGGTACGCTGTACGAACTTAACTTAAAGGTTGAAGAAGATATTAAGGAATCTCCTTATACAAATCTTACATCAAAATTAAGTTACACAAAAATTGAACCCATATCTGAAAAGGAGTTTTTAGAAAACCATATAAAAGACAGTAAACACCACGCTAAAATCTACAAGGCTTATAACGACGACTTATTAACTAACGTAGACCGTATTGAGGTTAATTTATACACCCAAAAAAACAATCATTTTTATAAAATAACATCGATTAGAGATCAAGTGGAAATGGCAACTAAATATTTAGATGCTATTTTATTAGTTTTTGTTTGGATTTTTGTGTTTTTAATAACTCTAAGTATAGTAGTATCTAATGTTATATCCATGTATATCTTGGAACCCTTTTATACAACTTTAGAAATTATAACTCAATTTAGAGTAAAAGATACGGGTAAAATTACATTTAAAGAAAATTCGACATTTGAATTTAGAAAACTCAATCGATTTTTAGAAAATATGATGCGTAAATCCAGATCCGATTATCAAGCCTTAAAAGAATTTTCTGAAAATGCATCTCATGAGTTGCAAACGCCACTTGCTATAATGAAAGCTAAAATTGATAACCTAATTCAAACCCCTTTAATCGAAAGTCAATTAAAAGATTTGGATATTATTAATCAACAAATTTATAAACTTTCAAAAATTAAAACCTCTCTAACAACTTTAATGCATTTAGAAAATTACGAACCCAAATTTCAAACGAACAATCTTTCTGAAATTCTTTTAGAAAAAATTGAACAACTTGGCGAGGTAATGGAAATGAACGAAATTAAATTTGTACAGAATATAGAAAAGAATTGTTTTATTAGCATGGAAAAAAATTGGATTGATATTACACTAAACAACCTTTTAAATAACGCTATAAAACATAACAACTCAACTAAATACATAGAAGTTATACTTACGCCAAATCAATTAATCATTAAAAATACAGGGGATAAACCCCTACATGCTACCCAAACCATGTTTGATAGATTTAAATCAAACTCAAAAAACTCAAACTCAACCGGTATTGGTTTAAGTATTGTACAAAAAATAATGGAAATTCATAATTATACAATCCATTATTTATATCAGGAAAACTTACATATAATTAAAATCGAATGGTGATTTTTTAGATTTAATTAACATTTCAAGAAATCTTCAATTTCTCTTCAAAATTTCTTCAAAATTGTATTATTTATTTGTTTTAACAAACAGACAAATACAATATGAACAAATTAATTAAACTTGCTTTAATTACACCGTTCTCCTTTTATTCAACTTTAAATGCACAAAATCAACCCGTTGATTCTTTAGCCCAAAATACGGTTGTTAAAACACCTATTGAAACTAAAGCCCCATCAACTCCAATGCGCATTAAGTTTAATGAAAAGGGAGATAAATACGTACAATTAGGCATTTGGAATCAAGTATGGTTCCGATCTATCGAAAACAATCCTGGTACTGTTGTAAATACTATTCCACAAGATCATACTACAGATGCAGGAATTAGACGTTTTAGATTGACAGCTCAATTCGAAATAAACCCACGTTACCGTATTTTTATGCAGGTAGGGATGAACAATCAGTCCTTTACAACAGGTGGAGGAACAGGTTCTGGCGTTAACGGCGCTGGTAAAAAACCTTCTTTCTTTGTTCATGATGCCTATAACGAGTACGACATCATACAAAAAAATAAAGAACAAAAAACATCATTTTCTTTATCACTAGGAGCTGGATTACATGCTTGGAACGGAATTTCAAGACTCTCAAATACATCAACTACTAAGATGTTAACCGCTGATATTCCAATTTTAAATTTTCCTACTATCGAAATGTCGGACCAGTTTGCCAGACAATTCGGAATTTTTGTTCATGGAGAAGTTGGTAAATTAGCGTATAGAATGAACGTTAATAAACCCTTCGCAACCAATCAAAACCCACAAATAAACAGAGCTTTTGATAATAACAAATACGGAAACCTATCATTTGCAGGATATTTTGCCTATCAATTTTTAGATAAAGACGCACAAAACACATCTTTTTTAGCTCAAAATTATTTAGGAGAAAAAAATATGTTTAACATAGGTGCTGGATTTTATAAAGCTCCTAAATCAACCATCAGTTTAGATCCTATTACAAATCAAGAAAACATACACAACTCAACAACATTAGGGGTAGATGTGTATTTAGATAAAAAAATAGGAGATCCATCTAAAAAAATGACTTTTAACTTATATTCTGTTTTATACATCTACAATTTTGGTAAAAACTATTACAGAACAACAGGGATTATGAATCCAGGAGAAGCTGATCCTAACTTTACAGGTCAAACAGCTCTAGAAGGTTTTGGTTACAACCGTATCAATTTTGGTACAGGTAATGTTTGGTACACACAAACAGGTATTTTATTACCAGAATTTTCAAAAGAATTTCGTCTACAACCCTATGCCGTTTATACCTTAAAAGACTTAAAAACAGTAAACCAAATAGGACACTATTACGACCTAGGGCTAAATATTTTATTCCACAACCACAACGCTAAATTATCTTTAAACTACGGATCTAGACCTCTATACGATAAAATAAATAAAGAAGTATTTACACGTAAAGGTGAGTACTTAGCTTGTTTCCAAATTAACTTTTAACCAAACAATCTACAATAGTTATGAATACAAATTCAGAAATGACAACTGCACGTCGTTTACGCGCAATTATTTCAGGTTCCATCGGGAATTTAGTTGAATGGTACGATTGGTACGCATACTCCGCTTTCTCAATATATTTTGCACCCGTATTTTTTCCGGATAGCAACAAAACGGTACAATTATTAAACACAGCCGGAATCTTTGCTGTAGGATTTTTAATGAGACCCATCGGGGGTTGGCTGTTTGGATCACTTGCAGACCGTGTTGGGCGTAAATTCTCTATGACCGTTTCTGTATTAATCATGTCCTTAGGGTCGTTATTAATAGCGTTAACTCCAACGTACGAAACCATCGGAATCATTGCTCCAATCCTATTACTAGTTGCTCGACTTTTACAAGGTTTATCAGTTGGTGGTGAGTACGGAACATCAGCTACTTATTTGTCAGAAATGGCAACAGCAGACCGCCGCGGATTCTACTCATCTTTTCAATACGTAACCCTAATTGGGGGGCAATTACTAGCATTGGGTATTGCATTAATCATGCAAAAACTCTTCCTTACACCTGAACAAATGCACGAATGGGGATGGAGAATTCCTTTTTTCATCGGTGCAGCACTTTCATTAGTAGCTCTTTACTTAAGAAGCCACATGGAAGAAACAAGCGCATTCAAATCTATTGAAGGGGAAGGCGAAAAGAAAGTAGAGAAAAAAGAAGGATCGATTAAAGAACTTTTAAAACACCCTCGTGCCATCCTATTAGTAATTGGTTTAACAGCCGGAGGTACTGTAGCCTTTAACACCTATAGTACGTACATGCAAAAATACCTAGTAAACACGGTAGGATACTCTAAAGACGATTCAACACTTATCACTTTCATTACCCTATTTATATTCGCAGCCATACAACCGTTATTAGGTCTACTTTCAGATAAAATTGGACGTAAACCACTACTTATGGGATTCGGAATCTTAGGAACCCTATTAACCGTGCCTTTATTCTTAGCTCTAGAATCACTAACAGTAGCAGATGGCCTTTTATTACCAGGATTAATCATCATGGCAGCATTATTAATTGTAAGTGGTTATACCTCAATTAACGCAGTTGTAAAAGCCGAATTATTCCCAACAAACATACGTGCGCTAGGAGTTGGATTACCTTACTCAATCACTGTAGCCTTACTTGGAGGATCGTCAGAACTTATCGCATTAGCATTCAAAGACAACCAAGTAGAACACTATTTCTATTACTATGTAACAGCATGTATTTTCCTTTCATTATTGGTATATTTCTTTATGCCAGACACAAAAGAAACATCAACTTTTAATCAAGAAGAAATAAAAGAAGAAAAACCAGAAATGGTAGAAGCATAAATTGTAAAATTGCTACAATTTTTATTTAAATGTAAAGTAGGCAGTACCCCATACTGTCTACTTTTTTTTGGGGGCGTAACCCTCGCCATAAAATAATCGTAAACATATAAAGCGGATAGCTCGGGTCGGGCTATCCGCTATATCTTTTATTTTGTATTAAAGTCCATTCTTAAATTAAAAACAACATTCAAACTTAAAACTCAAAACATATAAGCTTTAAAAAGCAAAATAAAAGGATGCCGCTCCTATCCCTTACGCGGAAATGAATTAAAGTAAAAGATTTTGATGGAAAGTTTGATCCTTCGAGAACCTCAGGAACCGATTAGGAATAAGTTAAAAGTCTAAAAGCTGAAATTTTTTTGAAAATTTTGATCCTTCGAGAGCCTCAGGAACCCTTTTAGGGAAAATTTGCTATGAATAAAA
>CAVBJB010000032.1:0-11585 GCA_963595625.1 Lachnospiraceae bacterium
TTATAACATATTTAACATTGGAATCATTATAAGGGGATTATTATCATTTGGAGGACTTTTTGGTTGGTACTTAATGGTAAATGATAATGATAATACTTCCGCAAATTATTTTTTAATTGCAACAGGATTACTTTGGATATGGAATTTTATAGCTACTTTGAGAAAAACAAATGTATTCATAGCAATTCTAAGTCTAATATATCAATTATTTGCAGTATTTATAATAAAGTACGCTATAAATAAAATTCTTGAAGATTAAAAACAAAAAAGCCTAACATTTCTGTTAGGCTTTTTTTCTATAGAAAACTATATAATTTAGTCTGCTAAGATGATAACTTTATTATCATTTAATTCAATAGTACCTGAATTAATTGGTAACCAATAGGTATTATTATCTACTTTATTGAATTTTGATGCAAATTCCTTTTCAATAGTAATATTAGATCCAACTAATTTTACGTTACCTTTTGTTAACAACGACACGATAGACGCGTGGTTATTTAACATTTGAAACTCTCCTTGAACTCCAGGAACAGCTACTGAAGTAACTTCTCCTTTAAATAGAGTAGCTTCTGGTGAAACAATTTCTACAATCATATTTGAAAAGTTTGTAGTTAGAAGTACCTGATTAAAATTCTATTTAAGCAAGAACTTGTAACAAGTTATTAAGCTTCAGATAACATTTTTTGACCTGCTTTAACAACGTCCTCAATAGTACCTTGTAAGTTAAATGCAGCTTCTGGTAAATGGTCTAATTCACCATCCATGATCATGTTGAAACCTTTGATTGTATCTTTAATATCTACTAATACCCCAGGGATACCTGTAAATTGTTCAGCAACGTGGAATGGTTGAGATAAGAAACGTTGAACACGACGAGCGCGTGATACCGCTAATTTATCCTCATCAGATAACTCTTCCATACCTAAGATCGCAATGATATCTTGTAATTGCTTATATCTTTGTAAAATTTCTTTAACTCTTTGTGCACAGTCATAGTGCTCATTACCTAAAATTTCTGGAGTTAAGATACGAGAAGTAGAATCTAATGGATCTACCGCAGGGTAAATACCTAACTCAGCAATTTTACGAGACAATACCGTAGTAGCATCTAAGTGAGCAAATGTTGTAGCAGGTGCAGGGTCAGTTAAGTCATCCGCAGGAACGTAAACCGCTTGTACAGATGTAATAGATCCTTTTTTAGTTGAAGTAATACGCTCTTGCATAGCACCCATCTCAGTAGCTAATGTAGGTTGGTAACCTACCGCTGATGGCATACGTCCTAATAACGCAGAAACCTCAGAACCCGCTTGTGTAAAACGGAAGATGTTATCAACGAAGAATAAAACGTCTTTACCTTGACCTTCACCAGCACCATCACGGAAATATTCTGCAATAGTTAAACCTGATAAAGCAACACGAGCACGTGCTCCTGGTGGTTCGTTCATCTGTCCGAATACGAAAGTAGCTTTAGAATCTCTCATACCAGTTTTATCTACTTTAGATAAATCCCATCCTCCATTTTCCATAGAGTGCATGAAATCATCACCGTATTTAATAATTCCAGATTCTAACATCTCGCGTAATAAGTCGTTACCCTCACGAGTACGCTCACCAACACCAGCGAATACTGATAAACCACCGTGTCCTTTTGCGATATTGTTAATTAACTCCTGGATTAATACCGTTTTACCTACTCCAGCACCACCAAATAATCCAATTTTACCTCCTTTTGCATAAGGCTCAATTAAATCGATTACTTTAATACCAGTGTATAAAACTTCTGACGATGTAGATAAATCTTCGAATTTAGGAGCTTGTCTGTGGATTGGTAATCCATTTTCTCCGTCTTTTGGTAAATCACCTAATCCATCAATAGCGTCTCCAATTACATTGAATAAACGACCATAAATATCTTTACCAATTGGCATTTGGATTTGAGTTCCTAACGCAATAACTTCTTGACCTCTTGATAAACCATCTGTAGAGTCCATAGAAATTGTACGTACAGTATTCTCTCCTACGTGAGATTGAACCTCTAAAACTAATTTTGAACCATCTTTCTTTACGATTTCTAATGAATCATAAATTTTTGGAAGTTCGGCATCTTGATTGTTGAAAATCACGTCAACAACTGGACCGATAATTTGTGCAACTTTACCTGTAATTTTTGACATTACTTATGTATTTATTAAACAGCTATTTACGTTTCTAAAAAAAAACTATGTTTTCAGAGTGCAAATTTAAGCTTTTTTTCTTTATAATCTAATATTTTATTTTCTATTTTTTCCAATAGCAGATTTGAATAAATATATATAATATTTATCCTACTCTACAGTTACTGATTTTGCCAAGTTTCTTGGCTGATCCACATTCGTACCTCGCATTACTGCAATATGATATGAAAGTAATTGTAATGGAATTGTAGAAAGAATTGGTGTTAAAGCTTCTGTTGTTTCAGGAATTTCAATCACGTGATCTGCTAATGCACGTACTTGCTCGTCTCCTTTTGTAACTACAGCAATAATTTTACCGCTTCTTGCTTTTATTTCTTGAATGTTACTTACAACTTTATCGTAATGATTTTGTTTTGGTGCAATAACAATAACAGGCATTTGCTCATCAATTAAAGCAATAGGACCATGTTTCATTTCTGCAGCAGGATAACCTTCTGCATGTATATAAGAAATCTCTTTTAATTTTAAAGCTCCCTCTAATGCAACAGGGAAATTAAATCCTCTACCTAAAAACAAACAGTTTGGAGAATCTTTATAGATAGCCGATATCTCTACAATATGATCGTTAGTCTTTAAAGCCTCTTCTACTTTCTCTGGTATTAACTCCATCTCTACTAAATTTCTTATAAATTCAGACTGAGATATTGTTCCCTTAGCTTGTGCCAAACGGAAGGCTAATAAAGAAAGTAAAGTAATTTGAGTAGTAAAAGCTTTAGTAGAGGCTACACCAATCTCCGGACCTGCATGGGTATAAGCTCCTGCGTGAGTTTCTCTTGAGATAGACGAACCTACAACGTTACAAATACCAAAAACAAATGCTCCTTGAGATTTTGCTAATTTAATTGCAGCTAAAGTATCAGCTGTTTCACCAGATTGGGAAATAGCAATAACAACATCATTTTTATTGATAATTGGATTTCTATATCTAAATTCAGATGCATATTCAACCTCAACAGGTATCCTAGCAAATTCCTCAATTAGATACTCTCCAACTAAACCAGCGTGCCAAGAAGTTCCACAAGCAACAACAATAATACGGCTAGCATTAGTAAACTTCTCTAGGTGATCCTCAATACCTGCCATTTTGATCATTCCTTTAGCAGCTAATAATCTACCGCGGTAGGTATCTTTAATTACGTTTGGTTGTTCATGAATTTCTTTAAGCATAAAGTGATCATAACCACCTTTTTCAATTTGCTCTAAGTTTAATTGTAATTCTTGAACATAAGGAACAACTAAAGCATCGTCTTTAATTTTTCTGATCTTCATCGATTTGTTTAATCGAATAACAGCCATTTCTTCATCTTCTAAATAAATAGCATTGTTTGTATATTCAATAAACGGAGATGCATCAGAGGCTACAAAATATTCACCCTCACCTATTCCAATAGCTAATGGGCTACCCAAACGTGCAGCAATAATTTCGTTTGGTTTTTTAACATCAAAAACACAAATTGCGTATGCCCCCACCACTTGGTTTAAAGCTACTTGCACAGCCTTACCTAATTTAAGACCATTTGTTTTTTGAATATCTTCAATTAAATTGATTAATACTTCTGTATCGGTATCAGATTTAAAAGTATATCCTCTATTAATTAATTCTTTTTTTAATGGCTCATAATTCTCGATAATCCCATTATGAATAATCACAAGTTCTCCAGAATTTGAGTAGTGTGGATGAGAGTTTACATCATTAGGAACTCCATGAGTAGCCCAACGCGTATGTCCCATACCAATGGTACCGTTTAAGGTGATGTCTGCTTGTGCTTTAGCCTCTAGATCCGAAACTTTCCCTTTCGTTTTAGCCAATTTCATGTTTTGACCATCAAACAACACAATTCCAGCACTATCGTATCCACGGTATTCAAGTCTTTTAAGACCTTTTATAACCACTGGATAAGCCTCACGATGACCAATATATCCAACAATCCCACACATAATATTTCTTAATTTGGATTAGTGTAAAAAACTTCTAATTTAATTTTCTTTGCCTCATCACTAACGGATGGACCATATAAAACTGTACCTAAAGGAGACATCACTGCTGCCGTAGGTATTTTACTAACCGACAATGGATTAGTTGTAGATTTTAGATCTGTAAATAAACTTAAATCAATAGATTCAGTCGTTGAAAGACCTAATCTATATCGACTTCCTTCGTCAGTTAATTTTGTAGTACCGTTAATTAAACTTTTAACGTACTCGGTAATTCTGAAACGATAATACAAACCTTTATCATCTTTACTTACTAAAATACCGTTATAGATACCTTTGTTGTTTTTTGTATTAGATGTATTTGTAGATGTATCGTTGTTATAATCAGAAATTGTACTGTTATTATTTATATCATACAGAAACAAACGTTGGGGTTCTAAATTGGTATTTAAAATTTCATCTCTGTTAACAAATAAAGTCACATTTACCTCATTAATTAACCAGTTTTGTTCCTTTAAAAAATCAATTTTATCAGGATAACCATTAGAATCTAAATCAGGACCAAACAAGTCTAGGTAAGTAATATAGGCATCTGCCGTATTTGTCCCTGAACCTTTACCACCTCCTATAACATATAAATTATCCGGAGATTGATTGATACTAGTATAATTATTTTCGATCAAATTAACGGTTTGTCCGCTCAATTTAATTTTTATAGAATTAGAAACGCGTTCTCCGTTAGTATTTTTATATTTATATTTTACTTGTATATAACCATCAGCAAAATTCATAGTCCCTAAAGCTCCCGCGTTACCTGGGTTTTGAGCTACTTTAAAATACAATCCTCTAAAATAATTAACGAAAGATGCTTGATCTGCTAAATTAGACGCTGCTGCATTAAGTATTTTATTTTGAAAAAATGGCTTATCTAAATCTAACCACATACCAGGTTTAAAAGTTTCAAGAACTACCTTATCTTCATGCGGTGCGTTATTTGGTAATACATTACCAGATTTATCTACAAATTGACCTTGCTCATTTTTTTTATAAATAAAAATTTCATTGGAGTTGAAAGTATAAGCAGAATTTTGCGCAGTATTTGCAGAATTGTTTAGTGAACCACCAATTGTAGCGTTATCAAATAAACTTTTATCATCCGAGTAATATAACCTTGCACCTGTAGCAGTATTAGGATCTATAGAACTCATATAATAACCACTTTCAAAAAGTTTTAAATCGAAATTACCTGAGCCATAAATAGAATCTAAAGCATAAGTTTTAGTTCCATCATCATTATTTTCTGTTACATGACTAAAATAAGGTACATATAAATATACAGAGTCAATAATTGGTTCCGATCCAATCTCGTCTCCATATTCTTCTAACAAAACCTGAGTTGCAAAATGATATTCAGCAGTACCTAAGTTTTCATTATTTAAAACCCCAAGAGTATTGACTGCTAAATTACTTGTTGCAACACCTCCAGATTTAAAGTAACCTGCCTCTACATCTGTTGAAGAATATCGATTAAAATTCATATAATCTTCCCCTACAAGATCTGCTCCAATGGATGTAAAATCCTTATCGCAAGAAACTAAAAAAGCTGATGTTAAGGCTAGTAGTAGACTATTTAATGAAAGCCATGATTTTTTTTTCATAAATTATAATATCTGATTCTTATAGAAATTGGTATAAACCTCCGCAAACGCGTCTTTATCAACGAAAGGTAAGAAAGGTTTTTGAGAATTTTCTATATATTTTATTAAATCTTGAGAAACATTTTCAGAAGCTACAATTACACCATCCGAATGGTCTACTGCAGTTTTCATAATATTTTCAAAATTAGCCTCAGCAAGTTTAGAAATAGCATCAACTGGCACATCATCAAAAGCAACTTTTTCCATAGCTGACTGGTTTATCACACCATCAAAAGATTGTGAGTAAACAGAAGTAACTACTTTAGTATCTGCAAATAAAGCATCATCTTTATAATAATGCTTCATGTAAATTGGCAGGAAAGATGCCATCCATCCATGCACATGTATAATATCAGGTACCCAATTTAACTTTTTAACTGTCTCAACAACACCTTTAGCAAAAAAGATAGCACGCTCATCATTATCTGTAAATAATGAGCCATCGTCATTTGTAAAAGTAGTTTTACGTTTAAAGTATTCGTCGTTATCAATAAAGTAAACCTGAATTCTCTCCTTTGGAATCGAGGCAACTTTAATGATTAGAGGCATATCCATATCGTTTACAACCAAATTCATTCCAGACAATCTAATTACTTCGTGTAATTGATGTCTTCTTTCATTGATACTTCCATAACGAGGCATAAATATTCTAATTTGTCCACCTTGATCGTTGATCATTTTTGGAACCTCGTACGACATTAAAGAAACTTCGTTTTCTGGCAAATAAGGTACCACTTCAGATGATACGTATAATATCCTCTTATCCTCCATTACAATCTATTTTAAATTTTTTTGTGTCTAAAAAACAAGCAAAATTACAAAATTTTATGCAGTTATTCTACAAAATAGTAAGTTTGCATAGAATTAAAATTTGAAATCATGTTCGTTTATCATACTAAGAGTGAATTAATCGCTCATTTATCCTCATTTACTGAGCTAAACAAAACTATTGGTTTAGTACCTACAATGGGTGCTTTACATGATGGTCATTTGTCTTTAATGAAACAATCCTTACAAGAAAATGATGTAACGGTCATGACTATTTTTGTAAACCCAACGCAATTTAATAATGCCGAAGATTTAGATAAATATCCTAGAACTTTAGAAAATGATATTAAAAAAGTTGAATCATTAAGCTCAAATATTATTATTTTTGCACCTAATGCACAGGAAATTTATGGTGATGATGTTCAAGCAAAACATTATGAATTTGACGGCTTAGAAAATCAAATGGAAGGTGCAGCAAGACCTGGACATTTTGATGGTGTGGGTACTATCATTACTATTTTATTCGAAATTATTAAACCTACAAATGCTTATTTTGGTGAAAAAGATTTTCAACAACTCCAAATTATTAGAGCATTAGTAAAAAATTACAACTTACCGGTTAACATTATTGGATGTCCGATATATAGACAAGAAGATGGTTTAGCCATGAGTTCTAGAAATCAACGTTTAACTGAAGATGCCAAAAACCATTCAACCTTTTTATACCAAACCTTAAAAAAGGCACAGTATTTGTTTGAAAATGAAAGCATTGAAACTGTTAAACAATTTGTTGAGAATGAAATAAACAACCATCCTGATTTTGAACTTGAATATTTTGAAATTGCGGATGAAGAAACTTTGGTTACAGCTACAACTAAAGATGATAATAAAAAATACAGAGGCTTCTTAGTAGCTTACATAGAAGGGGTTAGATTAATAGACAACATTTCACTAAATTAATTATTTTTGCATCATGCAAATTGAAATTTTAAAATCAAAAATCCACCGTGTAAAAGTTACAGGTGCAGATTTAAACTACATTGGTAGTATTACAATTGACGAAACATTAATGGAAGCTGCCAATATTGTTGAAGGCGAAAAAGTTTCGATTGTTAACGTTAATAACGGAGAGCGTTTTGAAACGTATGCAATTCCTGGTCCAAAAAACACAGGGGTTATTACATTAAACGGTCCTGCTGCACGTAAAGTTCAAAAAGATGATATTATTATCATTATTTGTTATGCTTACGCTACTATGGAAGAAGCTAAAACTTTTAAACCAACTGTAATTTTTCCTAACGAGGAAAACAATACTTTATCTTAACTTGAAGGCTTCTTTAAAAAAAATACTTTCTATAATACTCCCACTAGCTCTGGGAGTATTTTTAGTTTATTACGCATTTAATCAGTTTACGCCTCAGCAAATAAAAGAGATTAAATCGCAGTTTATAAACGCTGACTATTTCTTTGTCATTATATCTACTCTATTCTCTATAGCAAGTTTAGCATCAAGAGCTTACCGCTGGAAATTCTCCTTAGAACACATGGGATATAAATCCTATTTTTTAAACAACTTTATGGCTGTTAGCGTAGGGTATTTAATGAATTTAACGGTTCCTAGATCTGGAGAAATATCAAGAGCATTAGTATTAAAAAATTACGACGAAATCCCTTTCGACAAAAGTTTTGGTAGTATTATTGCCGAGCGAGTTTTAGACCTTATCATACTTTTAAGCTTTATAGCAGCAGCATTAATTTTACAATTTGATGTTTTAAAAGATTTCTTATTCACTAAAATTCCAATAGAAAAAATTGCAATTATAGCATCGATCTTAGTTGTTCTTGGGTCAATTGGTTTTTATCTGTTATTTTTTACTCAAATCAAACTTATGGTTTTTATTAGAGAGAAATTTAAAGGAATCATTGAGGGAGTAAAAAGTATTTTAGAAATGAAAAAAAGAACCCCTTACCTATTTCATACTATTTTTATTTGGGCCTGTTTTGTAGGTACATTTTATTTTGGAATGCAAACTATAAAGGAAACAGCATCTTTATCTATTGGCGTTATAATTACAAGTTTTGTTGTTGGTAGTTTAGCCGTAACTTTTACAAATGGAGGCTTTGGCGCATTTCCTTTAATGATTTCGAGTATACTCTATTTATACGGAATATCTGAATCATCTGGTACAGCCGTTGGATGGATACTTTGGGGTTCACAAACAGCTACAGTTGTTATTTTAGGTGGACTTTCATTCATTTTTTTACCTATCTTTAATAAATCTTTTAAAAAGAAATAAACCCTAAATCCAAAACAACATGAAACTTAAACTTTTCATTGCAATTTTCAGTTTACTAGGTTTAACCGGTTACGCGCAGAGAATTACTGAGACTATTAAGTCCAAAAAATTAAACGCATCTCGAGAAATTCAGATAATATTACCTAAAGGATACGAGGAAAAAACTAAAGAAAAATTTCCTCTATTAATTGTTTTAGATGCAGATTATTTAATAGCACCAGTTGCTGCAAATATTAGATATGGCGCTAATATTGATGAAAATCCTGACTTTATTATTGTTGGGATTAATCAGGCAAAAAACAACGATAGAGTGTATGATTCGGAGTTTGAGGACACAGGTATACCATCCGTAAACTCTGGGGCTTTTTATGAATTTTTAGGAATGGAGATTATTCCTTATATAGAATCTAAATACAGAGTTCAACCTTTTAGAGCTATAATGGGACATGGGGCTACAGCAGCATTTTGTAATGCATATTTATATAAAGACACTTCCATTTTTAATGCATACATCGTTATGAGTCCGGTATATGCATTTGATATGGAAAATGTAGTAGCTAATAGATTAAGCGTTTTAAAGCAAAATATTTTCTATTACTTATCCTCAGCTAATGGTGATTTAAAAGCAGATAAGGAAAAAACTAAAATTTTAGATACCAATATTAAAGCAAAGAAAAAAGATAACGTAACGTACTTGTTGGATACGTATCCTAACGGTACTCATTACAACTACGTTACGCAAGCTATACCATCTGCATTAAACTTTATATTCAACGGTTATGCTAAAATAAATAATGAAGAATACACTTCTAAAATAGCGGTTTTAGAAAAAGGTCACACCGAATATTTAATTGACCGATACGAAAAATTAGAGAAGAATTTTGGTTTCCCAGTTAAAATAAGATTAACAGATTTTGAAGCTATTGAAGCTGCTATTGTTCAAAAAGGCAATTACGAAGATTTACCTGGACTTGCACGATTAGCCGATAAACACTATCCAGGTTCTATGTTAGGCGCATACCATTTAGCTCTTTACGAAGAAAAAATGGAAGATTGGGGAAGAGCTGAAAAGGCTTACATGAAAGCTTTTGGTTTAGAACCTATACGTAATCTTACAAAAAACATGATGATTGAACGTGCTGAATATTATAAAGGAAAATTAAAAGAGCACACTAAAAACAGAAAAAGTAAAAAAAATAAATCTGAAGAAATTATAGAAGAAACTCCAAGTGAGACTTCTTCAGAAACTTCAGAAAACCTAGAATAAAATGGCCAAAGTTAAAACTGCATTTTTTTGTCAGAGTTGTGGAACCCAATATGCAAAGTGGCAAGGACAATGCAATGCATGTAAAGAATGGAACACAATAGTTGAAGAAATAATTCAGAAAGAAGAAAAACAAACGTGGAAATCGAGCTCATTAATCGAGATTAAACGTTCTTCCAAACCTTTAAAGGTTAATGAAATTGATTCAACTAAAGAAGTGCGTTATAACACCGGGGATAACGAATTAAATCGAGTTTTAGGAGGAGGTTTAGTCCCGGGATCCTTAACACTTTTAGGGGGAGAACCTGGTATTGGTAAAAGTACATTGTTGTTACAAATATCCTTACGCTTACCTTATAAAACATTATATGTATCTGGGGAAGAAAGTCAGAAGCAAATTAAAATGCGAGCGGAACGAATAGAAAACCATTCTGAAAACTGCTTTATTTTAACAGAAACTAAAACACAAAACATCTTTAAGCAAATAGAGGAAATTCAGCCCGAAGTTGTTATTATTGACTCTATCCAAACCTTACAAACCGAATACATTGAAGCGTCTGCCGGGAGTATCTCTCAAATTAGAGAATGCACTTCAGAGCTAATTAAGTTTGCAAAAGAAACCAATACACCCGTTGTATTGATTGGTCATATTACTAAAGACGGAACCATTGCTGGACCAAAAATTTTAGAACACATGGTAGATACGGTTCTACAATTTGAGGGCGATCGAAACCATATTTTTAGAATCATTAGAGCGTTGAAAAACCGTTTTGGATCTACCTCAGAACTCGGGATTTACGAAATGCTTGGTAGTGGACTACGCGAAGTAAGCAATCCATCGGAAATATTAATTGCGAATAAAGATGAAGAACTCTCTGGAATTGCAATTGCCACAACCATGGAAGGTATGCGCCCCATTATGATCGAGATTCAATCTTTAGTTAGTACAGCGGTTTATGGAACACCTCAACGTAGTGCAACCGGATACAACGTAAAACGTTTAAACATGATCCTTGCTGTTCTGGAAAAAAGAGCCGGATTTAGATTAGGTGCTAAAGACGTTTTCCTTAATATTACGGGCGGCATTACTGTAGACGACCCTGCAATTGATTTAGCCGTTGTTTCAGCTATACTATCCTCTAACGAAGACATACATATTCCTAAAGAATTTTGTTTTGCAGGGGAAGTTGGCCTTTCAGGAGAAATTAGACCTGTAAACCGTGTGGATCAACGAATTCAAGAAGCAGAAAAGTTAGGTTTTACACACATATTTGTTTCTAAATACAATAAAATATCTTTAAAAGACACTAAAATAAATATTACTTTAGTGTCCAAAATCGAAGATTTAGTACAAAGTTTATTTATATAAAAAAGTCTTGCTCCTATG
>CAVBJB010000033.1:0-11145 GCA_963595625.1 Lachnospiraceae bacterium
GCTATATTGTAATTTTGAATTTTAGTGAAATTTTCGTTTAAGGAGACTGAAAAGCCACTCCCTGTAAAAAATATGTTGTTGCTGATGGAATCTTTATAAATGTAATTTATAGGCAAGTTTTCTCGGTCCTGAAATAATTTTTTTTGGATGGAAAAATTTTCTGACAAATGCATGATATTTCCTTTTTTATCCCCAAAAATGTATCCCTTTCCGGTGTTTAAAATTTTTAAAGGATTGAAAGGATACATACTATACACTCGATCTTGTAATTCAGGTATAATGAGTACTCCCTTATTTAAACTTGAGATCCAAATGTTATTTTGATGATCTTTAATTAAAGAAGTTGAACTTACGTCTTTATACAAACCATTTTTAAACAATACTAAACCATCTTGCCTATAGGCAAAGGTACCTTTAGGCGTATGCAACCAAATGATATCGTTACTGACGTCACTTCCTTGGATATAAGAAATTTCAGGAATTGAAAAACTGCGTTCAAATTTTAATTGCTCTGTAAAAAAATACAGTTTTTTACTTTCGTTATTCTTTGAAACAATGTATAACCTATCATTTAAGGGATAAATATATTTTACCTTTAAGAACTTATCTTTAAAATAGTCGGATTTTAAAAGATTAAGGTTTTCATCAACTTTATAGATTACATGATCAATAATACAATAAAAATTATTATTTAAGGTTGTTGCATGTTCAGGCTCGTTAACATCTATAACTATGGTTTTTACAAGTGTAAGATTTTTTAGATCAAAAATATCGATCCCTCGTTTCTGTATCACAAATAAATGCGAATTTGTAATCCCAAAGTTTACAAATCCAGAAGGCGAATTTTGCTTTAATTCTTTTAATTCGTTATTTTCTATGTAATAAATAAAACCATCAAAATTTTCATACCAAATTCGGCCAAATTTATCTTCCTTTATAACTGATCCCGGAGCTGATGTTAAAACTAGAGATCTAAATATTTTAAACTGAAAGCCATCATACTTCACAAGACCTTCATTTGTAGCTAACCAAACATAACCTTTTGAGTCCTGGTATATATTATACACAATGTCCGAGGGTAAGCCCTGTTGGCCATTAAGTAAAACTGTATAGGGTTCTTGCGCAAAAAGTAAAATTTGCCAAAAAAGTAATATATATGTTAGAACTTGCTTCAATTTACTTATTGTAATTTTAAATTGTAGGTTATTTAATCAATTTTTTAAATATACTAACAAATATAAAGCTATAAAGAATGTAAAAAATATATTTCATGAATTCAAAACCTAGTTTCGTTAATTCAAAACCTAATTTCATTAAAAGCTTTAAACTGGAAAATCTTTTTACTTTAATATTGTAGTGTAAAAGCAAGTAATAGAGGGAAATAATTTTTTTTTCTTTGAGCATATAACCCCGGTTATATGCTCTTTTTTTTTGAGCAAAAAAAAAGCAATGAAAATATCATTGCTTTTTATATATTATTTTTGCCATTCCGACGTTTCGTCAAAAACATATTGTAAAATGGCTGCGTCTTGTTCTGTAAATTCAATATCTCTGCGAGACATTACAATCTTAGCCGTTTCAAATGCTTTTTTTGGTAAATAGGCTTGTGTACCTTGCGCTCCACCCCAAGTAAAATTAGGGATGTAATTTCGTGGAAAACCAGCACCAAAAATATTGGCCGAAACTCCTACAACTGTACCTGTATTAAACATTGTGTTGATGCCACATTTTGAGTGATCTCCCATCATTAAACCACAAAACTGTAATCCTGTATTTACAAAACGTTCCGTTTCATAATCCCAAAGTTTTACACTCTCATAATTATTTTTAAGGTTCGAGTTGTTACTATCTGCACCCATGTTACACCATTCTCCTAAAACCGAATTTCCTAAAAATCCGTCGTGACCTTTATTAGAATACGCAAACATTACCGAATTGTTAACCTCTCCTCCTACTCTACAGTGTGGTCCAACTGTAGAAGCACCGTAAATTTTAGTAGCTAATTTAACCTGTGCATGATCTCCTAATGCAAAAGGACCTCTAATAACAGATCCCTCCATAATTTCAGCATCTTTACCAATATAAATAGGACCTGTAGAGGCATTTAAAGTTACAAACTCCAGTTTAGCTCCTTCCTCAATAAACACATTTTCAGGAGCAATTACATTTACACTTTTAGGGATTGGTTCTGAGTATCTATCCTCTGTTAACAATTCAAAATCCTCACGAATCGCTCTATCGTTTTTCTGAAAAATATCCCATGTATGCTCAACAGTTAAAGCATCCCCTTCAAAATCAATTAATTCATACTGATCAAAATCAACTTCATCTTGCGAAATTTCACTGTAAAAAGCAATAATATCCTCCCCTTTAACAACCGCTTGCATAGGTTCTAAATTCGTAACTAACTCAACCAACTCCGGGTTTGGACAGTAAGCTGCATTAATCATAACATTTTGCTCCAACTCAACCATCGGATATTTTTCTGACAAATATTCCTCTGTAATTGTTGTAGTGGTAGTACCTAAATAACGTTCCCACTTTTCACGAATCGTTAAAATCCCAATACGTATATCAGCCACCGGACGTGTAAAAGTAAACGGAAGTAAAGCGTTGCGAACAGCGCCATCAAACAATATATAGTTCATTTTAATTTCAGATTTATAAAACCAAAGATACAAAAAATAACAAAGGGTAAAAGGTTTAGCAGCGTAATGGCTTAGGCTATAAATAAAACCCTTTTCCCGCTTTGCGCTATATCTTTAGTATAAAAACAAAGTTTTCATACTAAAGGATGCCGCTCCAATCGGGGCTAAAAGTAAGCCAAGTACACAAAAAAAAGCCTTTGTAATAAAACAAAGGCTTAAAATTTATTTGATATCCTGAATTGTACCTAAAGGAAACAGTTTTCTAAAAACATAACCTACAATTGGTCCCGCTAATACAACTTGTAACGGATAAGCTACAATAAAGTTTTTAGGAATGCTCGTTAACCAACCCATTAAAAATCCATCTGTATGTTCACCATAAATAATATTGGCAACAAAAGACATTATAAATACCATTTGCACAACAAAACATAAGGCAGATACAAGAATAATTTTTGGTAAAGCATCTGTAGGTTTTACAAATTTTTGAATTAAAGCTTCTGCCGTTTTGCTAACTAAAAACCACTCTACAATAAAAGCTATGGGTAACATAACCGGAAAAGTTAACCAAGCAATCTTAACGGTTTCGGCATTAAAACCGGTGTGTAAAATTGTATTATACAACACCATACCAAAACACATAAAAAGTACCATAAGTACGGTATACACAAGTTTTTCTTTCTTGTTTACAGGCATTTGACTCATATTTTTAAAATTTATATAATTACTAAAACCCCTAATTTTTAAGGGGCGCAAAGATACGCAATTTTACCCAGATTACCATCTAGATTTTGTTTTGTTTTACCCTTTTTAGATTGCGATAATTACACCCTAAATTTGGTTTATAATAGAAGTTTAAATGCGTGAGGGATAGTAGCGGCATCCTTTTAATAAAGGCTGAGGAACTCAAAGCTTTTGTTAAAAGATACAGCGGATAGCCCGACCCCGCTGGGGTATTTTTTATCAAATTCAAAGTTATGTGTTATACAGCGGGGGCACGCCCAAAATAAAAAAGCCGAGTAAGGTTACTCGACTAATTTTCTAGTATTTCGATCTCGACGCGGCGGTTGGCAGCGCGCTCCTCCTCTGTTTGTTCTGGGATTGGAAAACGCGGTTGTGTGCTACCAAAGCCTTTAAAAGAGACTTGATGCTCTTTAACTCCGTACCTTAAAAGTACACGCTTTACTTGTTTGGCGCGTTGGGTGGATAGGTTTAAACGGTCTTGAGGTTGGCAACAAATGTGGCCTTGAACCTCGATTTTTAAGTTTGGATTGTCTAATAAAATTTGTGCAAGCTCGTCCATTGCGGGTTTGGACTCGGGCATCATGGCAAAGGTGTTGAGCTGAAAAAATATATTTTTAAGTTCTAATTTATCTCCTACCCATGCGTTGGCCACTTGCTCTTGCAGTGTAGCCGTTGGTGGTAAAATTTTACGGGG
The DNA here is from genome assembly GCA_963595625.1 of Lachnospiraceae bacterium. GTDB lineage: Bacteria > Bacteroidota > Bacteroidia > Flavobacteriales > Flavobacteriaceae > Flavobacterium. The sequence continues at coordinate 4,087 of CAVBJB010000033.1, forward strand.
GATACCAAGTATTATATTTTCTTGGGCCAATTCAGTCTGCTTAATGTAAAAAATATCGACTCTACGATTTTTTGATTTCTCTTTTAATTGCTGGTGGTTTTTGCCATAACTCTGCATTTTAAAATCGTCCCTTATTTTAAGATACGGTTTTAATAGATTATACATGTTTTGAACGCGCTTTTGCGAAAGGGTGTCGTTGGCTTTAATACTACCTACCTCGTCTGCAAAACCATGCATTGAGATGATTTTGGACTTACGATTTTGCTGAATCCATTGGGCTAAAGTGTCTACTTGTGCCTCTGACAGTTCGTGCTTGTTGGTATCAAAATACACGGTAAACTTATGCTGAGCGCAAAGGTTTAGTGCGGTAAATAAGCAAAAAATTAGGTAGATTTTTTTCATATTATAAAGATAAAAAAAAGGTCTGAAATGTTTCAGACCTTTTTAAATTTAGTTAGGGTTGGTTATTATCTTGTAAATAATAATTCTCTGTATTTAGTTAATGTCCACATTTCATTGTCAACAATTAACTCTAATTTATCAGCGTGGTAACGAATTTCGTCAAAGAATGGTTTTACAACGTCGCAATAAGCGTGAGCCATTTCCTCGATATTTGTTAAAGCGTTTGCTTGTTTACGAGCATCCATCATTCCATGAACTTTAGCGTTCATCTCGTTAATGTGATTTGAAAGTTTCTTTAAGATTAAGATTTGTTCTTTTGCATACTCCTCGTAATCTGCTCCAAAAATTTCCTTTAATCCTTTTACGTTTTCAACAATTACGTTTTGGTAACGAATAGCTGTTGGGATTACGTGGTTACGAACGATGTCACCTAACACACGCCCTTCGATTTGGATTTTTTTGATGTACTCCTCTAATTCAATTTCGTAACGTGCCTCTACCTCAGTATGGTTCATTACGTTCATTTCTTCAAAAAGTTTGAAAGATTTCTCTGAAACTTTAGCTTTTAAAGCTGCAGGAGTTGTTTTGTGGTTAGATAATCCGCGACGAGCCGCTTCTTCCTCCCACTCTTTAGAGTACCCGTCACCTTCAAAAAGGATGTCTTTAGTTTGTTTGATGTACTCACGTAACACATTAAAGATAGCTTCGTCTTTTTTAAGACCTTCACCTTCTATTAAAGCATCAACTTCTTTTTTAAAGTCGATTAATTGTTTTGCAACAATTGTGTTTAACGTTGTCATTGCGTTAGCACAGTTTGCTGTAGAACCCACCGCGCGGAACTCAAATTTGTTTCCTGTAAATGCAAAAGGTGAAGTACGGTTACGATCGGTATTATCTAATAAAACGTCTGGAATTTTACCTACTACGTTTAATTTTAATTCTGTTTTTTCTTCTGGAGATAATTTTCCAGTTGATACTCCCTCTAACTCTTCTAAAACTTTAGTTAATTGTTGACCAATAAAGATAGAAACAATTGCAGGTGGTGCCTCATTAGCTCCTAAACGGTGGTCATTAGATGCTGATGCAATAGACGCTCTTAATAAATCTTCGTAAGTAGATACTGCTTTAATGGTATTGATGAAGAAAGTTAAGAATTGTAAATTGCTCATTGGCGTTTTAGATGGAGAAAGTAAGTTAACGCCTGTGTCTGTAGATAAAGACCAGTTGTTGTGTTTACCAGATCCGTTAACACCTTTAAAAGGTTTTTCGTGGAATAATACTTTAAATTGGTGACGTTCAGCCACTTTTTGCATTACATCCATTAATAACGAGTTGTGGTCTACCGCAAGGTTAGCTTCCTCAAAAATTGGAGCTAACTCAAATTGGTTAGGAGCTACTTCGTTGTGACGTGTTTTTACAGGAATTCCTAATAACATACACTCGTTTTCTAAATCGCGCATGTAGTTTAAAACACGTGTTGGGATAGACCCAAAATAGTGATCCTCTAATTGTTGACCTTTAGCAGATGTGTGACCAAGTAACGTACGTCCTGTTTGTAAAATATCAGGGCGAGACGCTGCAAGAGCTGCATCAACTAAAAAATATTCTTGTTCCCAACCTAAAGTTGCGATTACTTTTTTTACGTTTTTATCGAAGTATTTACAAACTTCAGTAGCTGCGGCATCAACTGCTGATAAAGCTCTTAATAAAGGTGCTTTGTTATCTAAAGCCTCACCTGTATACGATACAAATACTGTAGGGATACATAATGTAGTACCATAAATAAAAGCTGGAGAAGTTGGGTCCCAAGCTGTATATCCACGAGCCTCGAAAGTATTACGAATTCCTCCATTAGGGAAAGAAGACGCATCAGGCTCTTGTTGAACTAATTGAGAACCGCCAAATTTTTCAATTGGATCTGATCCATCAGGAGCAGTTTCAAAAAACGCATCATGCTTTTCAGCTGTAGTACCTGTTAACGGCTGGAACCAGTGTGTATAGTGAGTTACACCTTTAGATAAAGCCCACTCTTTCATACCCATTGCTACATAATCAGCAAATTTACGGTCAATTTTAGTACCTAAATCCATGGCACTTTTAACAGCCTTATAAGCCTCAGGCGTTAAATATTGACGCATAGTTTTATCATTAAATACGTTGCTCGCAAAAATCACAGATTTTTTGTCTAACTCTTCCACGTTAACTACCGGACGAGAACTAGCTACTTTTAAAGCTTCAAAACGAAATGATGCCATATAATTTTTAATGTTTAATTATTTCTTGGTTGTTTAAGACGGTGCAAATTTAAAAAAAAATACTTTTAAACAACCATAACCCCTATTTTTTTTACACACTATTTCAAAATTAATTTAATTTACAAGTTACATACCCCCTAAAAAAAGATACTATTAAAAAAACAAAACTAAATTATTATGCATGCCTAATATTTTTTTAAATTGCGACAAACAAAATTAATATGCAAAATGTATTTTACGAAGGCCAGGTTTTATGGTCAATGATAGACGTTAACGGACATGTACGCCACTCCGCTTATTCTGATTTATGCACGCAAGCACGAAGTAATTTAATGATTGAAATAGGGTTGTCTATGAAAGAATGTATCCAATTAGGTATAGGACCTGTTCTTTTTAGAGAAGAAACGCTATTTAAACGCGAGGTTAGAATGGACGAACATATTTATATTGAAGTTGAACTTATAAAATATGACACAAAAAAATCTAGATTTTCTATTCAACATAAAGTATTTAAAAAGGATGGTACTTTAAGTGCGATCGTAAATGTTGACGGAGCGTTTATGAATTTAAAAGAACGTAAACTTACTGTATTACCAGATGATATTCAGAAATTGGTTTTAAGCATTCCAAAAGCTATAGATTATATAGAGGAATAAAAAAAGAGAAAGCCTTAGGCTTTCTCTTTTTACTTACGTATTATATGGAATTTTATAGGTAGGATCTTCTTCCAAATTAATCTTTACTATATCTTCTGCGTCTTTTAAAAGCTGAATGCAATCTGGTGAAAGATGTGTAATTTGTAGTTTCTTCCCTTTTTGTTTATATTTTTCAGTCAATTTATTTAAGGCTTCAATCCCTGAAATATCAGAAATTCTACTCTCTTTAAAACTAATAACTACTTGTTCTGGATCGGTGTCAATATCAAATTTTTCCATAAAATTTGTTACTGATGCAAAGAAAAGTGGACCATAAATTTCATAGTACTTTACACCTTTTTCGTCTACAAATTTTCTGGCTCTAATTCTTACAGCACTTTGCCAAGCAAAAACAAGCGCAGAAATTATTACACCAGCTAAAACAGCTAAAGCTAAATTGTGCATAAAAATAGTGATTGCCATAACGACTAACATTACAATAGTGTCAGACTTGGGCATTTTACGTATAAACTTAATACTGCTCCATTTAAAAGTTAAAAAGGCAACCACCATCATAACTCCGGTTAAGGCAGCCATAGGAACTAATTCTATAAAGGGTGCTCCAACAAGTATAATAATTAAAATAGTTAATGCGCCAATAACTCCGGCTAAACGTGTACGTGACCCGGCATTTACATTTACAAAAGTTTGCGCAATCATAGCACAACCTCCCATACCGTTAAAAAGTCCGTTTAAAACATTTGCTCCTCCCTGAGCTATACATTCTTGATTACTATCGCCACGAGATTCTGTCATCTCATCCACCACAGTAAGAGTTAAAAGCGTCTCTATTAACCCAACTCCAGCCATTACAATTGCGTAAGGAAATATAATTTGTAACGTCTCTAAGGTTAAAGGAACACTTGGAAAATGAAACGGTGGAAAATCTCCTGAGATTGAGGCAATATCTTTTACCGTTTTCGTATCTATTCCAAAAATCATGACTACTGCAAAAACAACAATAATACCCACTAAAGACGCAGGGATTTTTTTAGAAACTTTAGGAAATAAATACACCACTGCAATAGTAAGCAAGGTTAAACCAAGCATTTTATAAAGCTCAGGTCCTTGCATCCAAACCTCTACCCCGTTTTCTATAACTTTAAATTGTTTTAATTGAGAAAGAAAAATAACTACTGCTAAGCCGTTTACAAATCCATACATAACAGATTCTGGAACTAAACGTATAAATTTACCTAACTTAAAAACACCTACTAAAACTTGTATTAAACCTGCTAGTAAAACCGTAGCAAAAATATATTCTATTCCGTGGGATTGCATTAACGCTATTAATACAATTACAGTAGCTCCTGCTCCACCCGATATCATTGCAGGGCGACCACCAAAAATAGCGGCAATTAATCCCATTATAAAAGCGGCATATAATCCATTTAAAGGATTTAAGTTTGCTAAAATTGCAAAAGATAACGATTCCGGAATCATGGTCATCGCTACAGTTAAGCCCGCTAAAATTTCAACTTTGTAGTTTATATTTTGCCAACCAACTTTTAGTTTTTGTAACATAAAAAATATTTAAGTTGCAAAGTTAAATTAATTACAAAAAAATAGCCTCGCAATGGAGGCTAAAATTTTTCGGTTAAATATTTCCAATACCTACGAGGTACATGTTGCAAATGTAATTTTGTGTTTTTACGACTCACAATATTGGTAGATTTAAAATAATCTTTCCAAAGTTGTTGGTACAGGGCTTCGTCTTTATCAAAAACTAAAGCTGATACTTCGTTATTATTTTCTAAATTTAAATCTGTAAAAACGTCTTGATGAATAATTTCTACTTTAAAAGTATCATACATAAAACCGTAGTTTCTTTTCTCATCAAAAATAATCCACTTTTGGTCGGCGTATCGGTTTTTAAAGTGAGAGACAATTAAGGGTAAAACATTAAAATCAGGATTTATTTTTTGGAAGAAGACTCCGTCCTGAGATTTCTCAAACCTTATAAAAGCCTTCATTCTATGACGTTCCCTAGAAACCGATTTAGTTATTTGAGCCAGCGCAATAACATCTGGGTGACCAAAATTTTGATACACCGGTTCGTCATTTTTAAAAACATAGATTAAAAAATTAAAAATATGCTGATGCACTTCTGGCTTTTCCGACAAATAGGAATATATAATGTTTTGCTGCCAGGTTTTATCCAATTTTTTTTCAATCCCCTTTTTTATTCTTTCAAATTTATTTTGATCGTAACCTATATAAGTTACTTCATCTATGAAACTGGGTTGAAACAGATTTTCCTGAACGATAGATACAGCATCTCTTTCCTTAGTATCAAAATACTCAAAAACGGCACAATATAAAAGTTCTAAAGAGCCGTCAACTAAATATATTTTCATTAAAATAAAACCAATTGATTAGGATCTGTTTTTAAATATTTACTAGAACTACCAACTAATATATTATGCTTGATTAAATGAGGTTCTGGATCGTTTAATTGATGAACAGAATCTGCACAACGAATAAAATATTTGGCGCGGTTGTATGCTACTCCAAGTTTTTTTAATTGGTAGATATGAATTTTACCAAATTGTCTTGCTTGTACAATTTTCATGGCAGATTTTACTCCAACACCAGGAATTCGTAAAATCATTTTATAATCTGCCGTATTAATATCAACAGGAAAAACATGTGGGTTACGCAATGCCCAAGATAATTTAGGATCAACCTGAACATCTAAATTTTGATTTTGATCGTCAAACAACTCTTGCACATTAAAACCATAAAATCGCAACAACCAATCCGTTTGGTACAACCTATTTTCCCTTAATAAAGGAGGTTGGGTATTTAATGCTGGCATACGGGCATCGTTAGAGATGGGAATATAACCCGAATAATAAACACGTCTTAATCCAAAATTTTTATAAAATTTATCGGCTGTAAACATAATGTCCTTATCCGTTTCGGGTGTAGCCCCAATTACCATTTGTGTAGTTTGCCCTGCGGGAACAAATTTTGGTGTTGATTTAATTAGTTTACGTTCGCTCGAAAATTGAGTGATTTGATTTTGAACAAAACCTAAATCTTTTTTTACCTCATCATGCGATTTTTCGGGCGCTAAAAGTTTTAAACCACTTTCGGTTGGCATTTCTAAATTTATAGACATACGGTCGGCATAAAGCCCCGCTTCACGAATTAACTCCTCAGATGCTCCCGGAATGGTTTTTAAATGAATATAGCCGTTAAATCGTTCTTCTAATCTAAGTTTTTTTACAATTTTAACCATGCGTTCCATGGTATAATCAGCATTTTTAAATATTCCTGAACTTAAAAATAAACCTTCAATATAATTTCTTCTATAAAAATTCATAGTTAAATCTACCACTTCCTGAACAGTAAATGCTGCACGTTTAATGTCGTTACTGCGTCTAGAAACACAATATGCACAATCGTAAATACAAACATTAGTAAGTAAGATTTTTAGAAGAGATACACATCGACCATCTTCCGTATACGTATGGCATATTCCACCGCCCGTATCACCTATTCCTTTATTTGTATTTTTTCTGTTAGACCCGCTAGAAGAACATGACACATCATATTTAGCTGCATCTGCCAATATTTGTAGTTTTTCTCTAATTCTTTCAGACATGATTGGAAAATTTAAAATGCAAAAAAATTGCGTTCTAAAGACAAACCACGTCTTTTTATAAAAGTTTAACTTTTTAATTTTCAGGATTAAACAAAAA
>CAVBJB010000034.1:0-11121 GCA_963595625.1 Lachnospiraceae bacterium
GAATATATTTCGTCAATATCTTCTAGAATTCTAGAAGCAATATTTTCAGCGCACCTCTCAACTAAAATGTTTTTATTTTCATAATGTTGATAAATTGTTTTTTTGGATATACCCATGTTTGCCGCAATATCATCCATGGTTACAACCTTAAAACCAATGTTCATAAAAAGTTCGGAGGCCTTGTCTAATATTTTATCAACCATAACTTTAAATTTGTTGCAAATGTATTAAGAAAACTTTTAATACAAAAAAAGTTTCCATGGTTTTTTAATCTTTATTAATACCTGTTTTCATCATTTTAATTAATTGAATTACCTTAGCAAAAAAATATATTATGAGATCTATTTCTGAGTATCAACATATACTAAACGATTTTTTAACTAATATTAATATACCTCAAAATCCCAAAAATCTTTATGAACCAATTTCTTACATTTTATCAATTGGTGGTAAAAGAATGAGGCCTGTTCTAACTTTAATGACAACTGAAATTTTTGGGGGTGATTATAAGGATGCATTTGCTGCGGCTACAGCGGTTGAATTGTTTCATAATTTTTCATTAATTCATGACGATATTATGGATGATGCTCCATTACGCAGAGGAAATCAAACAGTACATGAAAAATGGGATGTTAACACAGGGATATTATCTGGGGATGCTTTGTTGATTTTAGCTTATCAGTATTTTGAAAATTACGAACCTCATATTTTTAGTTCTCTTGCTAAAATTTTCAGTAAAACTGCGCTAGAAGTTTGTGATGGTCAGCAATATGATGTTGATTTTGAACAAAGGGATGATGTAAGTATAGAAGAGTATATTTTAATGATTAAATATAAAACAGCTGTACTTGTGGCTGCGGCAATGAAAATGGGTGCAGTTGTAGCTAAAACCACGGATAAAAACGCAGATTTAATTTACAACTTTGGTTTATACTTAGGAATTGCATTCCAATTACAAGATGATTATTTAGACGCGTTTGGTAATCCTTTAACCTTTGGTAAACAAATTGGTGGCGATATTATCGAAAATAAAAAAACGTTTCTATACTTAAAAGCGTTAGAATTAGCTGATGCAGATACTAAAGAGCAGCTTTCTCATTTATTCTCAATTAAACCTCAAGATCCTTCGCAAAAAGTAGAATCGGTTAAACAATATTTTATTCAGACCGGAGCGGCAGAACAATCAAAACAATTGATTGAAACATATACTTTAGAAGCTTTTGAGATGTTAAATGATTTAGATATTTCTGAAGATAAAAAACAAGGCTTAATTGATTTTGGAAATTATTTAATGAAAAGAGACGTATAATGGCTTTAGAATTTAAACATCCTTTAACGGTTACAGATCTGTTTGAACAGGCAGAAAAACAGGAGTTATATATTGCATTAATTAATCAACTCTCTAAAGATTTTAGACTAGTAGGTATTGAAATACAAATCCATATTGCTCTTAAACCTGTAGAAGTTTTGGATGTTTTGCATGATAAAATTTTCTCTTTAATACAAACTAATTTTGCAAGTTATTTAAACTTATTATACGTAATAGATATTCCAGAAAATGAAATAAGAGGGTTGGATGGAAGTGACGTTGTGGAGCTTTCCAAAGCTGTATCCTTTATAATTTTAAAACGTATATGGCAAAAAATTTGGTTTAAAAAATTTTATTCATAATTAAATTCAAAAATGTCATAAACTATATATTTTTACTTAATCATATTCAAAATTAACATTTTTAATGAACGTATAAATGTTTTTGAAAATTTGTTAAATGTTACTCAAATTTATAAAATTATGATTTTTTGTAAGAAACTAAACGTTTGTTTATTAAGACTCTAGGAATAAATAAATGGAAAATTCCTACTAAAAAGCACTAACTATTAATTTTTTTGTTTTGACTATTTTGAATACATAATTGTGCGTTTATCTAAAAAGTTAATGATAAAAAAAGTGAATATCATATAGTTGATGTTAATTAAGTGTGTTTTTTCTTTAACATAAATGTTTTGGGAAATATTTATAGTATAAAAATGTAAAAAACATTAGAGATTTTCTAGAAAGAGTTGTATTTTTGCTTAAAATTTTTAACCAAAAAGGTCTTTAGACAATAATATGGATAGGTTTTCCTTTTTAAACGCGGCACACACTGCATTCTTTGCTGATCTTTATGAGCAGTATTTGCAGTACCCTGATAGTGTAGAGCCAAGCTGGAGAAGTTTCTTTCAAGGGTTTGACTTTGCTAATGAATACAGTGACAGAGGTCCTGTAGAAGAATTATCAACAGCTTACTATAGTTCAGGTTCAACGAACAACGCATCTAATGCTTCGTCTACAGAGGCAATTCAAGCAGTTCAAAAAGAATTTGCGGTTTTACGCTTAATCGATGCTTACAGAGCATACGGACACTTAGCGGCCAAAACAAACCCAATTCGCGAACGTCAAGTTGAAAAACCGGATCTATCGTTAGCTAAATTTGGTTTAACATCGGCTGATTTACAAACTCGTTTTGAGGCTGGTAAAACTATACAATTACAAACGTCAACGTTACAACAAATTGTGGATCACTTAGAGGCAGTATATTGTTCTGCAACTGGGGTAGAATTTGTTCACATTGGTAACGAAGAAAAGAGAAATTGGATTTCGAACTATTTCGAAGGTCCAAAAAATACTTTTACTTTAGAGCAAAAGAAAGCAATCTTAGATAAACTTATCCAAGCGGCTGCTTTCGAGAATTTCTTCCATACAAAATATGTTGGTCAAAAACGTTTCTCTTTAGAAGGTTTAGAGGCTGCAATTCCTATGTTTAATGCTTTAATTGAAGCTGCAGCTGAAAAAGGAGTTGAAGATTTTGTAATGGGTATGGCGCACAGAGGACGTTTAAATGTTCTTGCTAATATCTTTGGTAAACCAGCTAAAAATATCTTTACAGAATTTGATGGTAAGGACTATTTAGATGTAGAAGATTCTTTTGATGGTGATGTAAAATACCACTTAGGATATACTTCTATTAAAGAAACAAAGTCTGGTAAAAAAATCCGTATTAATTTAGCGCCAAATCCTTCTCACCTTGAAACAGTTGGTGCTGTTATTGAGGGAGTAACTCGTGCTAAACAAGATACATTATATCCTAACGATTTTTCAAAAGTTTTACCTATTACAGTTCACGGAGATGCGGCAATTGCAGGTCAAGGTATTGTATATGAAATGGTACAAATGTCTAAGCTACGTGCTTACCAAACTGGTGGTACAATCCGAGTAGTGATGAACAATCAAGTAGGATTTACAACAAACTATAAAGATGCTCGCTCTGGAGTTTACTCTACAGACATTGCAAAAGTAGTTTCTGCACCTGTTGTTCATGTTAATGCTGATGATACAGAAGCAGCAGTTAAAGCCATTTTATTTGCTTTAGATTATAGAATGACTTTTAAAGAAGATGTATTTGTTGATTTAGTAGGTTACCGTAAGTACGGTCACAACGAAGGTGATGAGCCTCGCTTTACTCAACCAACTTTATACAAATTAATTTCTAAACACAAAGGAGCTCGTAATATTTACAGTGCTCGTTTATTAGAGAATAAAGAAATTCAAGAATCAGAAATTACTGATTTAGAAGAAAAATATAAAGCCTTCTTAGAGGAAAACTTAGAGGTAGCTAAAGCTACTGAAAAAGCTACGGTAATTCCTTTTATGCAAGAGGAGTGGGTTGGTTATAATATTGCTAACCAAGAACGAATGTTACAAACTTTTGATACTAAAGTTTCTAAAGAAAGATTAGATCAAGTTGCAGAAGTTGTTACTAAATTACCAGAAGATAAAAAATTCATTAATAAAGTTTCAAAACTTTACGGTGATCGTTACAAAATGTATTACGAAAACAACAAGTTAGATTGGGCTTTAGGAGAAATGTTAGCTTATGGTTCTTTAATGCAAGAAGGTTTTGATATCCGTTTTACAGGACAAGACGTTCAACGTGGTACTTTCTCTCACCGTCACGCAGTGGTTAAAACTGAAGATACTGAAGAAGAGGTAACTGTATTAAACCGTTTAGAGTCTAAAAAAGGTAAAATGCATATTTACAACTCTCATTTATCAGAATATGCAGTTTTAGGATATGAATACGGTTACGGTTTTGCAAATCCAAAAGCCTTACCAATTTGGGAAGCACAATTTGGGGATTTCTCTAATGGTGCTCAAATTATGATTGACCAATACATATCAGCGGGTGAGGATAAATGGAGTAACCAAAATGGATTAGTGATGTTATTACCTCACGGTTATGAGCATCAAGGTTCTGAGCACTCTTCTGCTCGTTTAGAGCGTTATTTACAATTATGTTCTGAACATAATATGTATATAGCAAACTGTACAACACCTGCTAACCATTTCCACTTATTACGTCGTCAAATGGTAACTGATTTTAGAAAACCATTAGTTGTGTTTTCACCAAAATCATTATTACGTCACCCATTAGCAGTATCTCCAATTGAGGATTTCGTAAACGGTTCTTTCCAACCAGTTATTGATGATCCAATTGTTACAGATAAATCAGCTGTTAAAACTTTAGTATTTGTTTCTGGTAAATTCTACTATGATTTACAAGCAGAAAAAGAAAAACTAGGACGTAACGATGTTGCTTTTGTAAGATTAGAACAATTATTCCCATTAGCAATCGAGGAAATTAAAGCAGTAATTGCTCAATATCCAAATGCTAATGATTTTGTATGGGCTCAAGAAGAACCTAAAAACATGGGAGCTTACGGATTCTTATTAATGAACTTTGATTTAGTTAAATTAAGATTAGCGTCTCCAAATGTTGCATCTGCTCCAGCAGCTGGTTCATCAGTTCGTTCTAAAGCACGTTATGCACATGCTATTGCAAAAGTTTTCGATAAAGATTTAAAATAAAAAATTATAACAACTTCTAAAAAAATATTCCAATGAGTATCTTAGAAATGAAAGTTCCTTCTCCAGGGGAGTCAATTACAGAAGTGGAAATTGCTACTTGGTTAGTTAAAGATGGAGATTACGTAGAAAAAGACCAAGCTATTGCTGAGGTTGATTCAGATAAAGCAACTTTAGAACTTCCAGCTGAGGCTGCAGGTATCATCACTTTAAAAGCTGAAGAAGGTGACGCTGTAGCGGTAGGTCAAGTAGTTTGTTTAATTGATACATCAGCTGCTAAACCATCAGGAAGTGCTCCTGCTGCTGAAGCTCCTAAAGCTGAGGCACCAAAAGCTGAAGAGCCTAAAGCTGCTCCAGCTCCAGTTGCTGCACCTGCACCTGCACAACCAGCTGCTACATACGCAACAGGTACTGCATCTCCAGCTGCTAAAAAAATCTTAGATGAGAAAAATATTCCTGCATCTGAGGTTAAAGGAACTGGTAAAGACGGTAGAGTAACTAAGGATGATGCTGTTAAAGCTGTTCCTTCTTTTGGTACTCCAACTGTTGGTGGTTCTAGAGGTATTGAGCGCAAAAAAATGTCTATGTTACGTCGTAAAGTAGCAGAGCGTTTAGTTGAAGCTAAAAATACTACAGCGATGTTAACTACTTTCAATGAAGTTAACTTAACTGAAGTAAATAAATTAAGATCACAATTTAAAGATGCTTTCAAAGCTAAACACGGTGTATCTTTAGGTTATATGTCTTTCTTTACTAAAGCAGTAACTCGTGCTTTACAATTATACCCAGACGTAAACTCTATGATTGATGGTCAAGATCAAATGAAATTTGATTTCATCGACATTTCAGTTGCAGTTTCTGGTCCAAAAGGTTTAATGGTTCCTGTAGTTCGTAACGCTGAGTTATTAACTTTTAGAGGTGTTGAGTCTGAAATCAAACGTTTAGCTACAAGAGCTCGTGACGGGCAAATTACAGTTGACGAAATGACAGGTGGTACTTTCACTATTACAAATGGTGGTGTATTTGGATCTATGTTATCTACTCCTATCATTAACCCTCCACAATCTGGAATTTTAGGTATGCACAACATTATTGAGCGTCCAGTTGCTGTAAACGGTCAAGTTGTTATTGCTCCTATGATGTATATTGCATTATCTTATGACCACAGAATTATCGACGGTCGTGAGTCTGTAGGTTTCTTAGTAGCTGTTAAAGAGGCTTTAGAAAATCCAACAGAATTATTAATGGATAACAACCCAACTAAAGCATTAGAATTATAATTTTAAACTTTAGTTTATACATATAAAAGCTACCTTTTTAAGGTAGCTTTTTTTTGGCTTATATATTTTCATTATATATACAGCGTTATATACTATCTAAATCATATATTATATGGCTCAAAAAAACAAATCAGCAGCAGTAGGTTTTATTTTTATAACAATGCTGATTGATGTTATAGGACTTGGAATCATTATTCCTGTAATTCCTAAATTATTACTAGAGTTAAGTGGTGTGGGAATAAGTGAAGCCGCATTAATTGGAGGCTGGTTAGCCTTTGCTTATGCATTTACACAATTTTTATTTGCTCCTATTATTGGAAATTTAAGTGATCAATACGGACGTAGGCCTATTATTTTACTATCCTTGTTATTTTTTTCTATTGATTATTTGTTTCTTGCTTTTGCTCCTACCATAAGTTTATTATTTGTGGGACGAATTATAGCAGGATTTACAGGAGCAAGTATTTCAACCGCATCTGCTTATATTGCCGATATTTCTACAAAAGAAAATAAAGCTAAAAATTTTGGAATGATTGGTGCTGCATTTGGGATTGGGTTTATTATTGGTCCAGTTTTAGGTGGATTTTTAGGTCAATACGGATCAAGAGTACCTTTTATTGCATCTGCTATATTATGCTTTATAAATTTTATATACGGTTATTTTATTCTTCCAGAATCTTTACCTAAAGAGAAGAGAAGAAAATTTGATTGGAAAATAGCTAATCCTGTTGGCTCAATTTTACGATTAAAGAAATATCCTCAAATCATTCTTTTGGTACTAGCGGTTTTCTTAATGTATATTGGACATAATGCTATTCATGGAAACTGGAATTATTTTGTGATATATCGTTTTAACTGGGACGAAAAGATGATAGGTTTCTCCATGGGAACTATTGGTTTTTTAGTTGCATTAGTACAAGGAGGTTTAATACGTTGGGTTAATCCTAAATTGGGAAATCAGAAAAGTATTTTATTGGGCTTATGCCTTACTGCTCTTGGATTGTTTTTATTCTCTATTGCAAATAAAGAATGGATGATGTTTGTTTTTTTAATACCGTATTGTCTAGGAGGAATTGCCGGCCCAGCTTTACAAGCCATTATTACAGAATGTGTTCCGGATAATGAGCAAGGGCAAATTCAAGGTACACTATCTAGTTTAAATAGTGCTACTGCAATTATAGGTCCGTTGTTAATGTCAAACACCTTTTACTTTTTTACGCATGATAAAGCTCCATTTTTATTTCCTGGAGCGCCATTCTTGTTAGGATGTATACTAATATTAATTGCTCTTTTTGTAATACTATATAATTTTAAAATAAAAGCCAAGATTTAATTCTTGGCTTTTATTTTAAGTATAAAATTTTATTTGCATAGTCTATTACTGCTTGATTGGTTATAAGTAAATCAGCCCCAATAATTCCGTTTACAGGTTTTACTTTATAATTTTGTAAAGCTTTGTTAACATGAGATAAATCTAAAATAACAATACTAAAATTTTTATTCTTCCATCGAGAAATTTGTAGCATATTAGCAAAAGATATTTTTGTTTTCATACCCACTGCACCAGCTCCTGCAGCAGTAGTTTCACTATCACTAGATGCAATATTAAAATGGTTCTCATATTCTAATGCTACACAACTGTTGGATGCCCCAGTATCTAATATAAATCTGCCTGCTATACCGTTAATTTTCCCTTTAATTATTAGGTGTTTGGTTTTACTTATCCTAAAAGGTATCTTTTTATAATTACTATTTAAAATTTGATATGTAAGTTCTTCCATAAAGGCTTTTAAGATTTTATTGTTGAATTAATTCGTACTTTTACAAAAATATTTTTTTCAATGCAATTTATAGATACACATTCCCATTTATATTCAGACCAATTTAACGACGATCGAGATTTAATCATTGAAAAAGCTCTTCAACAAGGTGTTTCTAAAATTATACTACCTTCTATAGATTCTTCTTACACGGAAAAAATGTACGCTTTGGAAAAACAATATCCGGAAAACATTTTTTTAATGATGGGGCTACACCCATGTGATGTTAAAGAAAATTACTTAGAAGAATTATCGTTTATTGAGAACGAATTAAAGTCTAGAAAATTTTGTGCAATTGGTGAGATTGGAATTGATTTATATTGGGATAAATCTACTTTAGATATTCAAAAAATAGCTTTTCAAAGACAAATTCAGCTTGCAAAAAAATACAAGCTTCCTATAAATATACATTGTAGAGATGCTTTTAATGAAGTTTTTGAGGTTCTTGAGCTCGAAAAAGGGGATGATTTATTTGGTGTATTTCATTGTTTTACAGGAACCCTTGAGGATGCTAAACGTGCTATATCGTATAATTTAAAACTAGGAATAGGAGGGGTAGTAACATTTAAAAATGGTAAAATTGATCAGTTTTTAAATGAAATTCCTTTAACTGAAATTGTTTTAGAAACGGATGCACCTTATTTAGCTCCAATGCCTTATAGAGGTAAACGTAACGAGAGTAGTTATATTCCTTATATTGCAGAAAAATTAGCTGAAATCTACAACCTACCTTTAAGTGAAGTTGCTACTATTACGACTCATACAGCAGAGTCTATTTTCAAGATATAAATCATTTCTTTTATAAGAAATATTTTGTTCATTTGTCCAAATCTAAATTATTTTAGAAATGTCTAAATTCGATTCTATTCGCTTTTATTACGATAGCGAAGTAAATAAAATTCTTAACAAAGTTGTAGATCACCCTATCGTGAATGCAATGATGTCCTATACTTTTCCGGAGCAAGATAATTCGGAATGGAAAACACAATTAACACGTACACATTCCATTAGGGATTTTCAGGCAAATTTTATTTACCATGCCATGCAACAGGTACTAAAAAATTCGTCTGAGGGGTTATCAACTTCGGGCTTCGAGAAATTACAGCCGAATACATCATATCTTTTTATCTCTAATCATAGGGATATTATATTAGATACGTCCTTATTAAACGTAAGTTTATTAGAGCATGGTTTAGTAATGACAGCCTCAGCTATTGGTGATAATTTAATAAAAAAACAAGCGTTAGAAATTATTGCGAAGCTTAATCGTAATTTTATTATTAAACGAGGATTATCGCCTAGAGAGTTGTTACAGAGTTCCAAATTAGTTTCTGAATATATTCAGCAATTGCTTTTAAAAGAAAACAGATCCGTTTGGATTGCTCAGAGAGAGGGCCGTACTAAAGATGGTAATGATGCTACACATCAAGGTGTTTTAAAAATGATAGGTATGGCGGATGAAAATAATAATCCAGCTGCTTATTTTAAAAAACTTAAGCTAGTTCCAGTTTCTATTTCTTATGAATATGACCCTACAGATTCTTTAAAAATTCCAAGACTTTTAGCAGAAGCCAAAAACGAAGCTTATGTTAAAGGTAAAAACGAGGATTTTGTTACTATTTTAAGTGGTTTATTAGGTCAAAAAAAGCACATTCACATACATATAGGTGATGTTTTAGATAGTGAATTAAGCGATCTTGAAGCTGAAGGTTTACCAGGAAACAAACAATATCAAGCTATTGCAAATGCGTTAGATAAACAAATTCTTAAAAATTATAAGCTATGGCCAACTAATTACATTGCATATGATATTGTATATAACACTGATAAATTTGCACATTGTTATACGGACAAAGACAAACAGTTATTTTCTAGACGTATAGAATTGCATTTAGCAGGAGAAAACGAGCATTTAAAACAAGATTTCTTAAATATGTATGCAAATCCGGTAGTTAATAAATTAAAATATGGAAACATCGAGTAAGCCAAAAATTCTATTATTATATACCGGGGGTACAATTGGTATGATTAAAGACTCCGAAACGGGAGTTTTAAAAGCCTTTAATTTTGACGAATTACTTTTAAAAATTCCGGAGTTAAATTTATTAGATTGTACCGTTAACACGCATTCTTTTTCCCAACCTATTGACTCGTCCAATATGGATATCAAACATTGGTTGGCCATTGCGGATGTGATCGAGAATAATTACAACGATTATTCCGGATTTGTAGTTCTACACGGGTCGGATACTATGTCTTATTCTGCGTCAGCCTTAAGTTTTATACTAGAAAATTTACAAAAACCTGTTGTTTTTACAGGATCTCAATTACCCATTGGGGATTTACGAACGGATGCTAAAGAAAATTTAATTACAGCAATCCAAATAGCTTCTTTACAAGATACTAAAGGACCTGTTATTAAAGAAGTGTGTTTGTATTTTGAGTATAAATTGTATAGAGGAAATAGAACTACAAAAATAAGTGCAGAACATTTTAATGCTTTTACATCGCCTAACTTTTCGCCATTGGCAGAATCTGGTGTTCATTTAAAAGTTAATAAAGACCTTTTATTAAAACCGAGTAAGAAAAAATTAATTGTTCATAGAGATTTTTGTAGCGATGTTTTAATTTTAAAAATTTTCCCGGGATTTAATGCTTTAATGTTTGAATCTATTTTAAGCATAACCAATTTAAAAGGAATTGTTTTAGAGACATACGGTGCGGGTAATGCTTGTAACGAACCTTGGTTTGTAAATACATTGGCTAACGCTATGGCTAAAGGCCTTGTTGTAATAAATGTAACACAATGCTCAGCAGGTACTGTAAATATGGAAAAATACGAAACAGGTATTGAACTCAAGAAAATTGGGGTTATTTCTGGTTATGATATTACTACAGAGGCTGCGGTAACAAAACTAATGTATTTGCTAGGGGCCAACGTATCTAAAACGGTATTTAAAACTATTTTTGAAACCTCTTTACGAGGTGAAATGGCTGAAAGTGCAGAATAAAAATTTAATTATGAAAAACTACTTTATTTTAATTTTAGTTGTTTTTTTAGGCTTTAGTCTAAAAAGCTCTGCACAAGAGGAAGTTGTGATAAAAAATCCTGTAGACTC
>CAVBJB010000035.1:0-11020 GCA_963595625.1 Lachnospiraceae bacterium
CTAAAATTGTGATTTATTAGCGGTTATTATATAAAATAAAAAGAAATAAAAATGAGCGTACATAAGGGTATAGGAGGTTTCGGGCAAAATAAAACCCAAAATGCTTGACAACGCCTATCGTGATGTCGTATATTTGCAAACATTTTAAAGTATGACATATGAAGTTATCTAATTTCAATTTTAATTTACCTGCAGAATTATTGGCTGAGTACCCTGCAGAGAACAGAGATGAGGCTCGTTTAATGGTAGTTCACCGTAAAACAGGAGAAATTGAGCATAGATTATTTAAAGATATTATTGAGTATTTTGAGGAAGGGGACGTTATGGTGCTTAACAACACTAAAGTTTTCCCTGCACGTTTATACGGAAATAAAGAAAAAACGGGTGCACGTATTGAGGTTTTCTTGTTAAGAGAGTTAAATGCAGAGCAACGTTTATGGGATGTTTTGGTGGATCCGGCTCGTAAAATTCGTATTGGAAATAAATTATATTTTGGTGACGATGATTCATTAGTGGCTGAGGTAATTGATAATACTACGTCTAGAGGACGTACCTTACGTTTTTTATATGATGGTTCTTACGAGGAATTCCGTGCTAAATTAGTAGAGCTTGGAGAAACTCCAATCCCTAAATACATTACACGTCCGGTTGAGGAGGATGATGCAGAACGTTACCAAACTATTTATGCTAAAGAGGAAGGTGCAGTTGCAGCTCCAACCGCAGGATTACACTTCTCTAAACACTTAATGAAACGTTTAGAAATTAAAGGGATTGATTTTGCTGAATTAACATTACATGTTGGTCTAGGTACTTTTAACCCTGTAGAAGTTGAAGATTTATCTAAACATAAAATGGATTCTGAGGAAGTTCATATTTCTCAAGAAGCCTGTGATATTGTTAACAATGCTAAAATGCGTAAAAACAAGGTTTGTGCCATTGGTACTACTTGTATGCGTGCTATGGAAAGTTCTGTTTCATCTAACCGTGCTTTAAATCCTTTTGACGGATGGACAAATAAATTTATTTTCCCTCCTTATGATTTCTCAGTAGCAGATTGTATGGTTACAAACTTCCACACACCAAAATCTACGTTATTAATGATGATTTCTGCTTTTATGGGTCATGATTTAATGCGTAAAGCGTATGACGAAGCAATTAAAGAAGGATATAAATTTTACTCTTACGGAGATGCTATGCTAATCTTATAGTAGCAAATCTTTTACTCATACTTGAGCCAACCTTTTTAGGTTGGCTTTTTTTTATTATTCTCAGTATTATTTACTTTTTTATGAAAAAGTAGTATTTTTAAGCCATAAACTAAACCTAACTATGAATTTTTCTAATACCCTTGCATTTGCCAAAGAATTAGATGCACAAGATGCATTAGCTAAATATAAATCTGAATTTATTTTCCCAAAAGTTAACGGGAAAGATGTAATATACTTTACAGGAAATTCCTTAGGATTACAACCTAAAAAAGCTAAAGAATATGTAGATGAAATTATGACCAATTGGGCGGAATTAGCTGTTGAAGGTCATTTTCATGGATCTAAACCGTGGTGGGATTACCAAGAACGATTTGCAGAACCTTTAAGTAAATTAGTTGGAGCTTTACCTAGTGAAGTTACTGTAATGAATACACTTTCGGTAAACTTAAATTTACTAATGGTTTCTTTTTATAGACCTACTAAACAACGCTATAAAATTATTTGTGAAGAAAAGGCATTCCCGTCTGATCAATACATGATCCAAAATCAAGTTCGTCATCATGGATTATTGCCTGAAGATGCCATTGTTGAGGTTAAGCGTAGAGAAGGTGAGCATAATTTTAGAATGGAAGATATCATTTCTAAAATTAAAGAAGTTGGAGATCAATTAGCTTTAGTTTTAATTGGCGGAATCAATTATTACACAGGGCAAGTGATGGATATGGAAGCCATAACAAAAGCAGGACACGAAGTTGGTGCTTATGTAGGTTGGGACTTAGCTCATGCTGCTGGTAACATTAAAATGGATTTACACAATTGGAAAGTGGACTTTGCTGCTTGGTGTAGTTATAAATACATGAACGCTGGTCCAGGAAACGCATCTGGAATTTTTGTCCATGAAATGCACCATAACAGCAATTTACCTCGTTTTGCAGGTTGGTGGGGACACAACAAAGAGCGTCGCTTTTTAATGGAACCTACTTTTGATCCGGTTAAAGGGGCTGAAGGTTGGCAAATCTCAAATTTACCAATACTTTCTTTAGCACCATACTTAGCTTCTGTTCATATGTTTGATGAAGTTGGGATGGATGCCTTGATTGAAAAACGCGATAAAATTACATCCTACCTAGAATTTATTTTAAAAGATATTGCAGAGCAAGTGGGGGGTAATTTTGAAATTATAACACCAAGTGAACCTAAAGAACGTGCATCACAATTATCTCTATTTTTACATGGACAAGGAAGAGATTTATTTAATTACCTAATGAAAAACGGCGTAATTCCGGACTGGAGAGAGCCAAATGTAATTCGTCTTGCTCCTGTACCGTTTTATACTTCGTATGAAGATATGTATAACTTTGGACAAATCTTAAAACAAGGATTACAATAAAAAAAACAGTAAATTTGTAGTTATAATATAGCGTAACAAAATGTCTACAAAACAACAAAAAATAGAGAATTTTGATCCTTCTCAACCAGGATTGGCAGATGCAACCGTATTTGGTTTACCATTTACAGCGCAAGAAAGTGATATTATTGTAGTTCCTGTGCCATGGGAAGTAACCGTTAGTTACGGAGCTGGAGCATCAGAAGGTCCAGAGGCTGTAATGGATGCGTCTTTTCAAGTAGATTTAAATCACCAAGAATTTCCAGAATTATGGAAATTAGGGATTTATATGGATCAAGCACCTGAGCAATGGGCTAAAAATTCTGAAAAATATAAAAGTTTAGCACAACCAATTATCGAAGCTTTAGAAAATGGGGAAGATGTAGCTACATTCCCAGCTTTACAAGCAGACTTAGATAAAATTAACCGTGCATGTACACAAATGAACCAAGAGGTTAAAGACCGTATTTTACATTGGATGGATCAAGGTAAATTAGTGGCTCTTTTAGGTGGAGATCACTCTACGCCTCTAGGTTATTACCAAGCATTAGCTACCAAACACGAATCGTTTGGTATTTTACATTTAGATGCGCATATGGATTTACGCATTGCTTACGAAGGCTTTACGTACTCTCACGCTTCTATTATGTACAACGCATTACAAATTCCACAAATCTCTAAAATTGTTCAAGTTGGTATTAGAGATTTTTGTGAGCAAGAAGTTGAGGTTGCTTTAAAAGACAGAGTTGTAGTACATACAGATATGGACTTAAAACAAGAAACGTTTGAAGGTAAAACGTGGCAACAACAATGTGATGCTATTATAGAAGCATTGCCAGAAAAAGTGGCTATTTCTTTCGATATTGACGGTATGTACCCTTGGTACTGTCCTAACACAGGTACGCCAGTACCTGGAGGTTTCTCTTTTGAGCAAGCTACCTATTTACTTTCTCGTTTAGCAGCAACAAACAAACAAATCATTGGATTTGACTTAGTAGAAGTTGCCCCAGGCGAATACGACGATTGGGACGGAAACGTAGGAGCACGTATGTTATTCCATATGTGTGGTGTTTTAGCAAAATCTAACGGTTTAAAAGTGGGAGAAAAAATTAAATTCAACCGCGCTTAAATGTTAAAATAATAAATTTGCCCCGAGATTTTAATCTCGGGGTTTTTTATTTGTAGTATAATCTTATATTTGGGGATTATTCTCAACTATACTACTATAATAATGAACAAAACTAAAATTACTAACATTTTTACCATAGGCTTTGCACTATTTGCCATGTTTTTTGGCGCCGGAAATTTATTACTTCCCCCGTTAATTGGCCTAAAAGTAGGTAGCAGTTTTAACATTGCCATATTGGCTTTTGGTTTAACCGGAATCCTATTACCCTTTGCAGGTATTCTATCTGTTATTAAATCTGGTGATTCTTTCAGCGATCTTTCTGCAAAAGTAAACACCAAATTAGGTGTAATTATTGGATCAGTAATCATGATCTGTATTGGGCCCCTAATCGCAATCCCACGTACGGCAGCAACTACGTATGAAGTAGGCATTAAACCCTTTTTTCCAGAAATGTCTCCTATCATCCCATCCTTAGTATTTTTTTCTATCACCCTTATTTTGGCAATTAAACCATCAAAAATTGTAGACGTCATAGGAAATTATTTAACACCAATTTTATTGGTATTATTAGCCGTTTTAATCTTAGTTGGTATTGTAAACCCACAAAGTGCTGCACCAGAAACCGGAATGCTTTTTAAAGACTCCTTTTCCTTTGGATTTATCGAGGGCTACCAAACCTTAGATGTAATGGCATCGGTTATTTTTGCGGGAATCATCATAAATGCTGCCAAACAAAAAGGTTATACCGATACTAAATCTAAATCTCAAGTAGTAATAGCGTCCGGTTTTTTAGCTGTATCTAGTTTACTTTTTGTTTACGGTGGATTAATTTATTTAGGCGCTACTTCTGGAATTCACAATCCGGATATTAAACGTTCAGAATTATTAATCACAATAGCGCATAATTTATTAGGAAAATATGGGTTAATTGCAATTGCTTTAACCATGGCATTTGCATGTTTAACCACTGCAATTGCCCTTGCATCTGCCTTTGGAAGTTTCTTTTCGGAGGTTACAAAAAACCGATTAAAATATGAATATATCGTAATATTTTGCTGCATTATATCCTTTATATTATCCATTTTTGGGGTAGACGATATTATTAATTTTGCCTATCCACCTTTAGCTTTTGTATACCCAATCACCATTACTTTGGTATTATATATCTTATTTTTTGGTAAAAAAGTAACTACAAAAGCACCTTACGTAGGAGCTTTAATTGGAGCTACAATAATCTCTACTTTATCCGTACTTAAAATCGTTGGATTTTTAACAGAAGACACAGTTGTAATGCTTAATAAAATCCCATTATTTGCTTACGATTTAGGTTGGGTTTTACCATCAATTCTAGGGTTTTTAATAGGATTGGTAATAAAAGTTCCACAAAAACAAACACAAGTAATACAATAATTATTTGGGCGTGCCCCGCCTTTTATTGGGCGGGTCGTGCTTTTCGCCCTCGCTCTTTTTAACGCACAAAGTGCTTTTAAAAAGGAGCTCAAACAAGGCTGCAATCACTCACGCGATAGCACATAAGCTATTGATGTTAATAACAAAAAATCCTTTAATTTTTTCTAAAGGATTTTTTATTTATAGTAAATCGATAATTAAGTAACCGAACATTAAATAAATATTTAATGGTTTACAATTACGCGCAGCGCGTTAGCGGGTGTAGCGGCATCCTTTTGTAATTCAACCTTAGGTTAACCGAAGGTTGAATTGCAAAAGATATAGCGAAACACGCGACCCGGCCATTAAAAGCCGGGGAACGCCCTTTTAAATATTTTATGAATGCTAATTATTCAGTGTTTTATTTGAGGTTGCCTAATTCGTGATTATGGTTTGGTGTGAATGAATGTTTTTCCTGTTTAAATAAGGATGTATTTACCAAGTAATTTGTTTAATTTTTTTGTAACGCTACGTGAAGACGTTTCTGAATCTTTTACTGTAAAAGACAAAAAGGATTACATGGATTGATGAATAAAAAAAAACCTTAGACATATGTCTAAGGTTTTGGTTTTAATGTTCGTAACGTTTTAAGTCGTCTAAATGTTCTAATTCTTCAGGACTAAAGATGCGATAGTTTACTTTAAAGGTTTTGCCTTTGGGAATTTCTAAAGAAAAACCTCCGGTTCCTATACCGTCAAGCACGTCGAGTTCAAACTCAGCATTTTTCCAGTATTCAAATAAATCTCGATCAATCCAAAAGTCAAAGTTAAAAGGTTCTAAGGGGCCAATATTAACGTCGTTAAGCCTTGGATAGTAACCGCCTTTTGTAAAGCACATAGGTTGTGTACCCTCACAGCAGCCACCGGCTTGGTAAAACATTAAATCGCCATGTTCTGCTTGTAAATCTTGTACAAGTTGCAAGGCTTTTTCGGTTATTTTTAAACGTTTAACAGATCCCATTTTACTTTGCTATTAAAAGAATCCCATTGCTTTTTTGTCGTAGGAAATCAACATGTTTTTAGTTTGACGGTAGTGGTCTAACATCATTTTGTGATTTTCACGTCCTATTCCTGATAATTTATATCCTCCAAACGGTGCACCTGCAGGATAATTGTGGTAATTATTTACCCAAACACGTCCGGCTTGTATAGCACGTGGAATTTGGTATAATTGGTGTGCATCTCTTGTCCAAACACCAGCTCCTAAACCGTAAATGGTGTCGTTAGCAATTGCAATAGCTTCTGCCTCGTCTTTAAAAGTAGTTACTGCTAATACAGGTCCAAAAATCTCCTCTTGGAATACACGCATTTTGTTATGCCCTTTTAATAGGGTTGGTTTAATGTAATATCCGTTTTCAATATCGCCACCTAAATGGTTGGCTTCTCCTCCGGTTAATACTTCAGCACCTTCTTCTTTACCTAATTTTATATAATTAAGAATTTTGTCGTACTGAATTTTTGATGCTTGAGCTCCAATCATAGTAGCCGTATCTAGTGGGTTTCCTGCTTTAATAGCATTAACACGCGCTACAACTTTTTCGATAAATCTATCGTAAATTGACTCTTGAATGAGTAATCGTGACGGACATGTACAAATTTCCCCTTGATTTAAAGCAAACAATGCTGCTCCTTCTAAAGCTTTGTCTAAATATTCGTCGTCATGATCCATAACTGACTCAAAAAATACGTTTGGTGATTTACCACCTAACTCTAAAGTTACCGGAATAATATTTTCTGTAGCGTATTGCATTACTAAACGTCCTGTAGCTGTAGAACCTGTAAAGGCTGCTTTTGCAACTTTAGGATTTGTAACTAATTTTTGCCCTAATTCTGCTCCAAAACCGTTTACAATATTAACTACTCCTGCAGGTAATAAATCTTCGATAATTTCCATTAAAACTAAAATAGAAATAGGAGTAGATTCTGCTGGTTTTAAAACCACACAGTTTCCGGCAGCAAGTGCAGGTGCAAGTTTCCAAACGGCCATTAAAATAGGGAAGTTCCACGGAATAATTTGTGCTACTACACCTAATGGTTCGTTAACGATTAAAGAAACTGTTTTTTCATTTAATTCGGAAAGCGATCCTTCTTCTGCACGAATAACACCCGCAAAATATCTAAAGTGATCGATAGCTAATGGAATATCTGCATTTAAAGTTTCGCGTATGGGTTTACCGTTATCGTAAGTTTCAACAACTGCAATTTTTTCTAGGTTAGCCTCCATACGGTCGGCAATTTTATTTAAAATGATACTACGTTCTGTAGCTGAAGTTCTCCCCCAAGTTTTAAATGCTTCGTGTGCTGCATTAACGGCTTTGTCTAAATCCTCTCCATTTGAATGAGCTGCTTTGCTCATAACTGTTCCATCTAAAGGTGTGATTACATCAAAGTATTTACCCGATGCTGGAGGTGTCCAAGTTCCGTTAATGTAATTGTCATACTGTGGTTTTAAAACTGGACGATCATAAACTTTGTTTGTACTCATAATTCGTATATTTTTTTGTTTCAATAAGTTACGAATAAAACGCATACAAAGCATGTTAATTGTATATTAAAAAAAGGAACTAGAGATTCTAGTTCCTTTTCGCCACTAATGTTACACGTATTGTTCGTTGTGTTGGGTGATGTCTAAACCAAGGGCTTCATTTTTTTCTTTTACTCGCATAGGAATAATAAGATTAGTTAACTTGAATAACAACAACGAACCAATAAATGTGAAAATAAAAACGATGCATAAAGCCATCATGTGGTGGCTAAATATAGTCCATCCGCCATGTAATAGGCTTGTCCCTTCCTCGTTAGAGAAAATAGCAGTTAAAATCATTCCCATGATTCCGCCTACTCCATGACAAGCAAATACATCTAGGGTATCATCATATTTTTTAAAGAATTTACTGTACATGCAAAGGTTTGAAACTAGTGCAGTTGAAAATCCAAAGAATATACTTTCTGAAATGCTTACAAATCCCGCTGCAGGTGTAATAGCAACTAAACCAACAACACATCCTATGCAAGCTCCTAATGCTGAAATTCTTCTACCTTTAATTCTGTCAAAAAATATCCATGTAATCATAGCCATTGCGGATGCTGCTGATGTTGTGGCAAAAGCTTTTACAGCTGTTCCGTCTGCTGCTAAGGATGATCCCGCATTAAATCCAAACCAGCCAAACCATAGCATACCCGTACCTAAGAGTACAAACGGAATATTTGTTGGGTTGTGTGAAATAACTCTTCTTTTACCTATGAACATGGCTCCTGCCAAAGCTGCAATACCAGCACTCATGTGTACTACGGTTCCTCCAGCGAAATCTTTCACTCCAAAATATCCTCCAATAATTCCGTCAGGGTGCCAAACAGAGTGACATAAAGGAGTGTAGATAATCACTGTAAACAAACAAATAAACACAACATATGAGATGAATCGTACGCGTTCTGCAAATGAGCCAGTTATTATGGCAGGTGTTATTACAGCAAATTTCATTTGAAACATTGCGAATAATAAAAATGGAATTGTACTTGCAATTTCTTTATGGGGTAAAATTCCAAGTTGATCAAAAAAGGCATATTGAGTAAGGTTTCCTATAATACCATATTTTGTTCCGTTAATTGTTAAGGATAAAGCAGCATCTCCGAAGGATAATGAAAATCCAAATAAGATCCATATAATTGAAATTACACCTAAACAAATAAAACTTTGTAACATGGTGGAGATGATATTTTTTTTACCAACCATCCCTCCATAAAAAAAGGATAATCCAGGTGTCATTAATAAAACCAAACAACTTGAGGTTAATATCCATGCAATATCGGATGCAACTAATTCATCTTTGGATAAGAAATTATCTCTTAGATTGAAATTAGGGGTGTGTATTAAACTAGATATAGCTATTGTAGTTATAACCCCAAAAATTATATACCATTTTCTTGATATATTTAATTTTTTATTTTCCATACCCTATAATTTATAGGGGTAAAATTAAATAAATATTTTTTTATATCACAATACCCCGTTAAAAAAAGCATGTCAATAGTTAATTTTTATTAAATGTTTTGAAAAGCCCCCTTTTTTTTAGGGGTATAAAATAAAAAAAGCTGATTCTTTACGAATCAGCTTTTTTGAAAAACTATAATTAACTAATAATGAGATTACATCATTCCTGGCATACCTCCACCCATTGGCATTTGGCTTCCAGTTTCTTCTTTAATGTCTACTAATGCACATTCTGTAGTTAAGATCATACCTGATACAGATGCTGCATTTTCTAAAGCAACACGAGTTACTTTTTTAGGATCGATAATTCCTGCTGCTAACATATCTACATATTCGTCAGACTTAGCGTTGTAACCAAAGTTACCAGTTCCTTCTGAAACTTTTGCAACGATTACTGAACCTTCTAATCCTGCATTTTCTACGATTGTACGTAATGGCGCTTCGATAGCACGAGAAACGATTTGAATACCAGTTTTCTCATCAGCATTTAATGCATCTACAGAAGCTAAAACATTTTTAGCACGTAATAATGCTACACCACCACCAGCAACGATACCTTCTTCAACCGCTGCACGAGTGGCGTGTAATGCATCGTCTACACGGTCTTTTTTCTCTTTCATTTCTACTTCAGAAGCAGCTCCAACGTAAAGAACAGCAACACCACCAGCTAATTTAGCTAAACGCTCTTGTAACTTCTCTCTGTCGTAGTCAGATGTAGTCGTTTCCATTTGCGCTTTGATTTGGTTTACTCTGTTTTTAATCATTTCAGAATCACCAGCACCGTTTACAATTGTTGTATTGTCTTTATCGATAGAAACTCTTTCAGCAGTTCCTAACATATCTAAAGTAGCATTTTCTAAAGTGTATCCGCTTTCTTCAGCGATAACAACACCACCTGTTAAGATAGCGATATCTTCTAACATTGCTTTTCTTCTGTCTCCAAATCCTGGAGCTTTTACAGCCGCAATTTTTAAAGCACCACGTAATTTGTTTACTACTAATGTAGATAATGCTTCACCATCTACATCTTCAGCAATAATTAATAATGGTTTACCTGATTGAGCCACTGGCTCTAATACTGGTAATAATTCTTTTAAAGAAGAGATTTTTTTGTCGTATAATAAAATGTAAGGATTGTCGAACTCTGTTTCCATTTTTTCTGGATTAGTAACAAAGTATGGAGATAAATATCCTCTATCAAACTGCATTCCTTCAACTACATCTACATATGTATCTGTACCTTTAGCTTCTTCTACAGTAATTACACCTTCTTTACCTACTTTACCAAAAGCTTCAGCGATTAACTCACCAATAACTTCGTCGTTGTTAGCAGAAATAGATGCTACTTGTTTGATTTTATCAGTAGTAGAACCTACTTCTTGTGCTTGAGAAGCTAAATCTTTTACGATTGCCTCAACCGCTTTATCGATACCACGTTTTAAATCCATTGGATTTGCTCCCGCAGCAACGTTTTTTAAACCTTCTTTAACGATAGCTTGAGCTAAAACGGTTGCAGTAGTTGTACCGTCACCCGCTAAATCGTTAGTTTTAGAAGCTACTTCTTTAACCATTTGAGCTCCCATATTCTCTAATGTATCAGCTAACTCAACTTCTTTAGCTACAGAAACACCGTCTTTAGTTACGTGAGGTGCACCAAATGATTTAGAAATAATTACGTTACGACCTTTTGGTCCTAAAGTTACTTTTACTGCGTTTGCTAATGCATCAACTCCACGTTTTAAACCGTCACGAGCTTCAATATCAAATTTTATATCTTTTGCCATTTTTGTTTTGATTTTTTAATTGTTAATGTTGATTAGATAATTGCTAGAATATCTTCTTCGCGCATGATTAGGT
>CAVBJB010000036.1:0-10586 GCA_963595625.1 Lachnospiraceae bacterium
ATAATGAAAAACATAGTAATTTTTGCATCGGGTTCTGGAACCAATGCTGAGGCAATAATTTTACACTTTAAAAACTCAAAAAACACTAAAGTAGTGGGTATTTTGTCAAATAATGACAAAGCTGGAGTTTTAGAAAGAGCTAAAAATCATCAAATTCCGTCTTTTACTTTCTCAAAATCAGAACTTAATTCAGATACCGTTTTAAATTTAGTAAAAGCTTTAAATCCTGATTTAATTGTACTAGCAGGATTTTTATTAAAATTTCCTGATAATATACTAAAACACTACCCAAATAAAGTTATTAACATTCATCCTGCTTTATTACCAAACTACGGGGGTAAAGGAATGTACGGCATGCATGTACATAATGCCGTTTTAGAAAACAAAGAGCAATACACCGGGATTACTATTCATTATGTAAACGAACAGTATGATGAAGGTGCTATCATAAAACAAGAAAAAACATTTGTGGGTGATTGTACATTACCCGAAGAAATTGCAGAAAGAGTTCACAAATTAGAATATACCCATTTTGCAACCACAATAAGCGAAATTTTAAATGAATAATCCACAAATCATAATATATACAGACGGATCGTCTCGCGGAAATCCCGGGCCAGGAGGTTATGGTGTAATTTTGGAGTTAGCCGGTACTCCCTACAACAAATCTTTTTCTGAGGGTTTTAGGCTAACAACCAATAACCGCATGGAATTATTAGCCGTAATTGTAGGATTAGAAAAAATTACAAAGCCCAATCAAAACGTATTAGTCGTATCAGACTCTAAATATGTTGTAGATGCGGTCGAAAAAAAATGGGTTTTTGGATGGGAGAAAAAGGATTTTAAAGACAAAAAAAATCCCGACCTCTGGAAACGTTTTTTAAAAATCTACAAACAACACCACGTTTCCTTTAAATGGATTAAAGGACACAATAACCATCCTCAAAACGAATTTTGTGATAAAATTGCTGTTGAAGCTGCTTTAAGTCAAAATCTTAATGTAGATCAGTGGTATGAAGATAACGAAACCTAAAAAAGTTCTTGATTAGTTCAAGAACTTTTTTTTTAATACAAAATCCAAAGTTTTAGCTACGTTAATCATATTGCACTATAAATCAAAAATATGTATCTTTGCTACTTATTTCAAGTTAATTAAAATGAATAAATTACTTATAGTAGGGACAGTAGCTTTTGACGCTATTGAAACACCTTTTGGAAAAACAGATAAAATTTTAGGTGGAGCAGGTACTTATATCGGACTTTCAGCTTCTCATTTCAATGTAGAATCAGCTATTGTATCCGTTGTAGGTGGCGATTTCCCTCAAGAATATTTAGATTTATTAACATCAAAAAATATTGATATTTCGGGTATCGAGGTTGTTAAAGAAGGTAAAACTTTCTTTTGGTCAGGACGTTACCATAACGACATGAACTCTCGCGATACTTTAGATACGCAATTAAACGTATTAGCTGATTTTAAACCAGTAGTTCCAGCTAACTTTACAAATGCTGATGTAGTTATGTTAGGTAACTTACACCCTTTAGTACAAAGTTCTGTTTTAGATCAATTAACAGCTAAACCTAAATTAGTGGTTTTAGATACTATGAACTTCTGGATGGACTGTGCTTTACCAGAATTATTAGACGTAATGAAACGTGTAGACGTTATTACAATTAATGATGAAGAGGCGCGTCAACTTTCTGGAGAGTACTCTTTAGTTAAAGCTGCTGAGAAAATCCACACCATGGGTCCTAAATACGTAGTGATTAAAAAAGGAGAGCACGGAGCTTTAATTTTTAACGAGTCTAACGTATTCTTTGCACCTGCATTACCGTTAAAAGAAGTTTTTGATCCAACAGGAGCTGGTGATACATTTGCTGGTGGATTTGCTGGGTACATTGCGCAAAGTGAGAACGTATCTTTCGATAACATGAAAAATGCAATCATTTACGGTTCTACATTAGCATCTTTCTGCGTTGAGAAATTTGGTACAGAGCGTATGGAAACTCTTTCTAACGAGGATGTTAAATCACGTTTACAACAATTTAAAGCTTTAACTCATTACGATATTGAGTTAACTAAATAATACAATTAAGCCACCTCGTGTGGCTTTTTTTGTCTTTAATTACCAACAAAACAAACAAACAACAACAACTACAACACAACTACAATGAGCGACGCATTAAAACACGAATGTGGAATTGCATTACTACGTCTAAAAAAACCATTAGAATTTTATAAAGAAAAATACGGAACTGCATTTTACGGCATTCAAAAAATGTATTTATTACTAGAAAAGCAGCACAACCGTGGACAAGACGGAGCTGGTTTAGCAAGTATAAAATTCGATATGGAACCTGGAGAGCGTTATATTAGTAGAATTCGTTCCAACCAATCTGCGCCAATCCAAGACATCTTCAAACAAATTAACGAGCGAATAAGCAGCGATTTAGAAAACAATCCAGATAAAGCAAACGACGTTGCTTGGCAAAAACAAAACGTACCTTACATCGGGGAACTATTTTTAGGTCACGTACGTTACGGCACTTTTGGTAAAAACTCTATTGAGAGTGTACACCCTTTTTTAAGACAAAACAACTGGATGCACCGTAACTTAATTGTTGCAGGTAATTTTAACATGACCAATGTTAATGAGCTTTTTGCAGATTTAGTTCGCCTAGGACAACACCCTAAAGAGCTTGCAGATACCGTTACAGTTATGGAAAAAATTGGACACTTTTTAGATGATGAAGTGACCGATCTTTACCTTGATTGTAAAAACGAAGGTTTATCTAAAAGAGAAGCCTCTCCAGAAATTGCCAAACGATTAGACATTGCACGTATTTTACGTAGAGCCTCTAAAAACTGGGATGGTGGTTACGCCATGGCAGGTTTAATTGGTCACGGAGATGCCTTTGTTACCCGCGATCCTGCAGGAATTCGTCCGGCTTTTTACTATGAAGATGAGGAAATTGTAGTAGTAGCTTCAGAGCGTCCCGTAATTCAAACGGTGTTTAACGTTGCTTACGATGCAATTAAAGAAATTACTCCAGGACACGCCATCATTGTTAAAAAAGACGGAACAGTTATCGATGCTAAAATCCGTGAACAATTACCAATTAAATCTTGTTCTTTTGAGCGTATTTATTTCTCTAGAGGTAGTGATGCCGAAATTTATCAAGAACGTAAAAACCTGGGTAAATTAGTAATGCCACAAGTTTTAGACGCTATAGATTTAGATACGGATAATTCTGTATTCTCGTACATACCAAACACCGCAGAAACTTCGTTTTTTGGTATGGTTGAGGCTGCACAAGACTTTTTAAACCAACGTAAAATAAAAGCCATTTTAGCAAACCAAGGATCTCTGGACGAAAACAAACTTCAGGATTTACTTTCGGTTAAAATCAGAACCGAAAAAATTGCGATTAAGGATGCAAAATTACGTACGTTTATTACCGAAGATTCCTCTCGAGACGATTTAGTAGCTCACGTGTACGACGTAACCTACGGAGTTGTAAAACCTACAGATAACTTAGTGATTATTGACGATAGTATTGTAAGAGGTACCACGTTAAAAAACTCGATCATTAAGATGTTGGATCGTTTAAATCCTAAAAAAATTGTAGTCGTATCTTCCGCACCTCAAATTCGTTACCCTGATTGTTACGGGATTGATATGGCAAAGCTCGAAGGTTTAATTGCGTTCCAAGCGGCATTGGCTTTATTAAAAGAGCGTAACATGTACCATATTGTAGACGAGGTTTATGCAAAATGTAAAGCTCAAGAAAACATGGCGGACGCGGATGTTGTTAACTATGTAAACGAAATTTACAACCAGTTTACAGATCAAGAAATATCAGATAAAATTGCAACTTTAATTACGCCAAAAGGCACAAAAGCTGAGGTAAAAGTAATTTTCCAGACGGTAGATAACTTACACCTTGCGTGCCCTAAAAACCTAGGAGACTGGTATTTTACTGGAGATTATCCTACGGATGGTGGTAATAGAGTTGTAAACCGAGCGTTTTTAAACTTTTACGAAGGAAACGACGCTAGAGCGTACTAAGCTTTTGCAAAACATATATTTTAAAGTCACTTCATTTATTTGGAGTGACTTTTTTATTTTTATAAGGAGCGGTAATGGCTTGGGCATTAAATAAAGCGGAGTTCCCGCTGTACGCTATATCTTTTATATGTAACCTTAGGAGCCTAAGCTTACATACAAAAGGATGCCGCTACCATCGGGGCTAGGAGCAAAGGGTAGGGCTTTTACTAAAACTTTTGGAATGTACTTTATATAATGTTTGGGTTTTAAATTAAGGATGCGTTAGGGATAGGAGCGGCATCCTTTTAGTGGTAGCTGAGGTTATTACCGAGGCTACCACTAAAAGATACAGCGGATAGCCCGACCGGCCCACTAAAAGGCCGGTAACGCCCAAAAACAAAAAAAGAGAATCCAAATTGTGTTGAATTCTCTTTTTGTTTTATAGGTTCTTAACCCATTGCGACGGGTCGAGTTTGTCTGTGTTTTTATAGACATAAAAATTAAGTACGGTGCGGCCAGATGAGGGCACGTGTATGCGACCTAGTATTTGTTTGGTGGTTACTTTGTCCCCCACATTTACGTTTACGGTGCTTAAATTTTTATATAGGGTAAAGTACTCCCCGTGTTGTACAAGTATAGCTTTGGTGTTACCAAGAACCTGTATTTGTAAAACTTCTCCTTCAAAAACTGCGCGTGCCGTACTACCGTTTTCAACCTTAATTTCTACACCTCCATTGTCTATGGTTAAATTGGTGTATACCGGATGGGGCTGTATCCCGAAACGAGAGGAAACATATCCGTTGTCTGTTGGCCAAGGTAAACGGCCTTTATTGTTACGGAAATTGTTAGAAAGTGCCTCTCCCTCTTTATCT
Organism: Lachnospiraceae bacterium; assembly: GCA_963595625.1. Lineage (GTDB taxonomy): Bacteria > Bacteroidota > Bacteroidia > Flavobacteriales > Flavobacteriaceae > Flavobacterium. Next base: position 4,922 of record CAVBJB010000036.1, read on the forward strand.
AAAACTACTTTGGCTGAGGATACGGATGCAGTAGATGTAGTTGTGTTTTTTGCAGGCGTTTTTGTACCGGTTTTTGCATTAGCAGCAGCTTTTTTTCGAGCTGCTTCCGCTTTTTTACGGTTAGCTTCAGCAATTGCTTTTTGAATTAAAGCATCGATTTGGCGCTGAATTTTACGAGATTCCTGTTGTTTTTGGTTGATCTCTGCCGTATACTTTTTCTTGTTTTTCTTGATTTCTTGGTGAAGTTTCTCGTTCTTTTTCTTCTCTTGATCTAAAAGTGTTTTGTGGTGCTCGTTCTCTTTGATCACGGCAACTTTTTTAGTCTTTTGAAGTTCGAGTTCGGCTTTTTGTGCTTGTACTTCTATGTTTTTTTGAATGATATCTTCCCCTTGGTTTTTACGAAAGGTAGCGTAATATTTCATGTACTGAATACGCTTGTAGGCTTGTAAAAAACTCTCTGAAGATAAAACAAACATGACGCGGTTTTTATCGTTTCGGGATTTATAAGCCTTAACAATAGTTTTTGCGTAATCTTGTTTTAGTTTATCTAGTTCAGAATTAAGGATGTTGATTTCCTTTTGGGTTGCGTAAATATTATCGTCTAGATGTTTAGCTTCTAACTCTGTCGTTTCGATGATTTTTTGAATGATCGAAATTTTTTCCTCGGACGATTTTAACTCTTGCATTACATCTTTTTCTTTCTTTTTTTCGATGTTAAGCTTAGAGTTAGCAATAGTAATTTCTTCTAAAAGTTTAGCTTTACGCTGTTCTAATTGGCGTTGTTGAGCCGAGGTTTTTTGGGACCAGGCTACGCTAGTGGCAGATAGTAAGGCTAATGATAATATTATTTTTTTCATGTTCTTTGTAGGAAACCAGAAATTAGTTTTCTATTGTGATTTGTTTGTATCCGCTAGGAATGTCGTACTTAAAGGAAACGTTGTCGTTAAAAGATACACTGTTGTATTTAACATCAATAGTTACATTTTCCTTTTGTTCGGCTAAAATTTTAACTTCGGCTGGTAAAAAGATCCCGTATGTCTCGTTGTATTTTGTATAGTTAAGGGTAACTTTTGTGTTGGATTTTGGTTGACTTAAAATGGATTTCATCAACAAATAGTTTGCTCCTTCAAAAAACATCTCGTTAGAGATTCCGTCGTTGGTTTTAAATTTAATTTTTTGAAATCCATCTTGTAAAGCCGTAGCAAAAGTGGTTTGATTTAAGTCGTAAATAGACTTTCCTAAAAATATATTTTGAACTTTAGAGTAATCTAAATCTACCCCTAACCAGTTGGAAAGGATTTGATAATCTCCATCAAAATACTGCCCGTTGTAACTGTCGTAATAGGATACACGATCCGGTGTAATTAAGGCTTTTACAAATGTAATCCCTAAGTAACGTACTAGGATTAAAATTTGCTTGTCTTTTTCGATACGTATTTCTGCATTTGCAGTTAGGTCTTGTTTTTTGTCCTTAAACTTTACTTGGGTACGTATGTTAGCGGTTTTAAAATCGGTTTTATTGCCGTAATGTTTTTCTACAAGCTCTGAAGAAGAGGCTTTTGTAGTTACTTGCTCTGTTGCAACTGCCGCTTTTTTAGCGTTACATGAGGCTAAAAGTGTAGTTACGGATAATATATAGAAAAGCTTGCGCATGATTTTACTTATTTAAAATAGTACTGGCTTTAATGAAAAAAGCTTCTTTTTGTTTTTCGTCGCCAAGTTTATGGTAACATTCTCCTAATTGAATGTAAATACTAGCTTCTAACTTAGCATCGTCCACTAAATAATCTAAAGCTTCATTAAGTGTTTTAATGGCCTTTTTAGGATTGTTTAATCCTTGTTGAGCAATTCCTAAGAAATAGTACAAACGTGCCTCTGAGGGGTAAATAGCTAAGTAGTCTTGGGCTAATTTTTCTGTTGTAACTAAATCATTTAAACTTAAATAGGTTTCTACATACAAACATACAGCTTGCACGTCTTTTTTGTCCTTAGCAATTCCTTTTTTAAGGTACTGTTGGGCTAAGGCAATTTTGTTTTTATTGAAGAAGAAGATTCCGACTTCTTTATTTACATTAACCAATTGTTGGTCGTTAAAAAAATCAACGTAGGTTTCTAAATCGTCAATGTATTTATCGTTTTGGTTAACGTAAATTAAATATTCATTAAAAGATCTGTGTTTCATTATTTCAGCAATTGCACTGGAATTTAAAACACTAGTTAATGCTTTTGTTGCTTGATTGTATTGGTTGTTTTTTAAAGCTTCTCTAAAATTTAAAACTTGTACCCAATCTGAATTAGGTACTTGTTTACTAAGTTTAGAAATTTCCTCGTACACCTTATCGAATTGGTTGTTGTTTAAATACGATTGTATTAAGTTAACATACCCTCGCTCATCGGTAGGGTTAGAGGTAACGGCCGCTTTATAGTCTGCTTTAACTTTATTTGAGTAACTTTTCTCAGTAAGTATTTGCAAACGATAACGCTCCATGGCTACAGATAATTTACCTTCTTTTTCCATAGTATCTAAAAGAAAAGAGGCTTTATCGTATTCCTTAGCATGCATGTAAAGAGATACTAAGTCGTCTTGATAGTCTTTATCGAACTCAATTAGCTTTATCACTACTGGGATTGATTTTTTATAATCTTTAGTTTTATAATATAGATCATATAAATCTGCCCAATACCATTTTTGCTTGGTATCTAACTCAATAGCTTTTTGAAACGATTTTTCGGCTTGCGGAAAATTTTTAAGCGCAAGGTAGCTTTTACCTAACTGATTATAAAAAACAGGATTGTTAGGCTCCTTTTTTACAAGAATTAATAAGTAGTCTATAGCTTTATCGTGATTCTCGATTGCTTTTTCTTTAAGCGCTGCATAAAAATTTTCTTCTATTTCATTAACAGAAGGTCCACCCGATGGCGATGGGTTTTGTGCAACACTTAGTGAATACACTAAAGATGTTAACGCGATAAAGCTATATTTTACTTTTTTCATATTAATCTAATACGCTGTAGTCACCAATAGAGATTGACGTAAACTCCCCGTTATAAACGGCGTGATTACCAATCATCGAATTTGTAAGCTTAGCATTTACAATTTTTGCATTTTTTTGGATTAATGAATTATCTATAGTTGTATTGGCAATAACTGTACCAGCACCAACAGAAACATTTGGTCCAATTTTAGAATTAGTGATTACTACACCCTCACCAATATAACATGGTTGGATAATTTCACTATTTTCTATAGTAACGTTTGGGTTTTGTAAATTATGTCCGTCTTGTAGTAAAAAGTTTAACATACGAGAATTTGTATCTACCGTTACGTTTTTATTACCACAATCCATCCATTCGTCAACTTTACCTGGTTTAAAAACTAAACCTTTTTGCTTCATGTTTTCTAAAGCATCTGTTAACTGATATTCTCCACCTTTAATGATGTTGTTATCTAATAAATATTCTAACTCAGAACGTAACGTTTCGCCCGATTTAAAATAATAAATACCAATAATTGCAAGATCCGAGATAAACTCTTTCGGTTTTTCTACGAAATCTACAATTTGATTATTTTCATTTAACTGTACAACTCCAAAAGCACTTGGATCTTCAACTGCTTTAACCCAGATAACACTATCGGCATCTGTTTCTAACGTAAAATCAGCACGGAATAAAGTATCTGCGTAAGCAACTACAATATTACCTTGCATACTTTCTTTAGCACATAAAATAGCGTGAGCTGTACCTAAAGCCTCATTTTGGTAATATATTTTACCTGTTGATCCTAATTTAGAAGCAATGGCTAACAAATCAGACTCAACCTCTTTACCAAAACTTTCGTGTATGATAAATGCAATTTCTTCAATCTCTTGGTTGATTACTCCAGCAATATCCTCAACTAATCTATGTACAATAGGTTTACCTGCAATAGGGATTAAAGGTTTAGGAACCGTTAATGTATGTGGTCTTAAACGGGAACCACGACCCGCCATAGGTACAATTATTTTCATTCTAAAAAATTCAAAAAATATATAAACATTACTTCACACCCGTGCTACCAAATCCACCTGCACCTCTTTCGGTTTCAGATAATTCAACAGCTTCTTTCCACTCAGCACGTTCGTGTTTAGCTATAACTAGTTGCGCAATGCGCTCACCATCTTCAATAGTAAAAGGTTCTTTTGATAAATTTACCAAAATAACTCCAATTTCTCCTCTATAATCGGCATCAATTGTACCAGGAGAATTTAAACATGTAATTCCTTTTTTAAGAGCTAAACCCGATCGAGGTCTAACTTGTGCCTCATAACCTTGAGGCAACTCTATAAATAAACCTGTTTTAACTAATACACGTTCTAATGTATCTAAAACTATAGGTTCATCAATATTTGCACGTAAATCCATTCCTGCAGATAATTCTGTTTCGTAATGAGGTAATGGGTGCTTAGATTTATTTATAACTTTAATCTCCATAAAATTAGATGTATTACACAAAGATACATTAAGTTTTTTTTGTAGGTATTAATTGTTTAATTAATGTTCTTTCATTCCATAAAACAACAGATAAAAAAACAATTATAAATGAAAAACCTACAAGGTAATTCTCCCTAAACATATAGAAATAAACATACGAAAGTAGAGTAGAACCCCCTAAATATAATAGGATAGATTTTTTATCGTAAGGAATAGGATAATTTTTTTGACCTAAAACATAAGACATAGTCATCATTAATAAATAAGCTACTAATGTTGTGATTGCACAGCCTAAAGCCCCGTAATATGGGATTAAGATTATATTTAAAACAATAGTAGCAATAGCACCTAGGATAGAAATATACATCCCGATATGGGTTTTATCTTGAATTTTATACCAAACGGAAAGGTTAGTATAAATACCTAACATAAAATTGGCTAGTATAACATAAGGCACAATATTCATTGAGATCCAATACGATTCTTTAGGGACTAAAAGGATTTTTAAAATATCAGAAAACACAATTATCACTAACATCATTACGGAACCAAATAATATAAAATATTTAGTGATTGTAGCATATTTTAATTGTGCATCTTGATTTTTAGCATAGTTAAAAAAGAAAGGTTCTATTCCTAATGAGTAAGCCATTCTAAACAATACCATAAACAATCCTAATTTATAAATGGCTGAATAACGGGCCACCTCTAGCAAAGCTAAATCCTTAGGCAAAACATATTCTAGTATGATTTTATCAAAAGTCTCATTTATAACAAAAGCTAAACCACCGATCATAACAGGAAATGAATACATAAGCATTTCCTTTGCTAAAGCAGTTTTAAATGGAATAAAAAGATATTTATAACTTTTTACAACCAATAGTAAACAGACTAAACTACCTATTAAATTTGCCAAGAAAGCATAACCAACTTCAAAATTTTTAATATAAATACTTAATTGAGAAAAATAAGTAGGTAAGGCATAAAGAAAGAATACCGTTAACCCCGAATATAAAAGTACATTAATAATTTTTACTAAAGTATATTTTTTAGATTGTTCGTTAGCACGTAATAAAGCAAAAGGAACCACAACTAATGCATCTAATACAAGAATACCTAAAAGAAATAATGTTACGTAAGTATCTACATTAAAATAATTAGAAATAGGTTTTAAGAATAGGAGGGTGGGTAAAGT